>JADLBL010000008.1 GCA_020847735.1 Candidatus Eisenbacteria bacterium | reverse complement strand
AGGCCAGGTGGGCGGCGTCGCGGTTCGCGGACCGGCTCGAGCTGCCGCTCGAGGACCTCTTTCGGCACGCACTCACGTGCCTGGCCCCCGCGAGCGCGAGGCGTGTCCAGGCGCCAGCGCCTGGGGCGTGAGGGCGGGCGGGAGACCGGGATGCGTCCACCCAGATCGCGCTTCCGGACGCGCGAAGGACGACCTACTCACTCGCGCGCCGTCGGACTGTGCACGGTCGCGGCTCCATCGCGAATCCCACACCCTCCGCGCGTGCGCCATCGGCGCCCCGCGCGCCCGGCACGGTCAGGCGGCGCGGTCGGTCCGGGTCGCGAGCTCGGCGGCTTCGCGCGACCGCAGGGCTTCGGTCAGCAGGCGGTCCAGGTCGAGGTCGAGCGTGATGTCCTCGTCCACCGCGCACTCGCCGCGGTGAAAGGCGAAGGCGCCGTCCTGCCAGAGGAGCAGGTCGCGCAGGATGCGCCGCTGAACCTCGAGCACGGCCCAGTCGAGCTGTTCGGGCGTGAGCGCGCCGCTTTCGACGAGCACCTGGCCGAGGCGCTTGCCGGGCACGTCCTGCTGCCAGGCGGCGGCGAACTCGGTGGCCTCGGGATGGACGAGACCGGCTTCGGCCAGCACGTCGCCGAGGCGCTGGTGCAGCGCGGACGTCCGCGTGAAGGCCGACAGGCCGTCGAGCACGAAGACCTCGGCGCACTCGTCCCCGCGGGTGAACTCGAGCCGTCCGGTCGCCCGCGCCGATTGGAGCAGGCGCAGGATCTGGATGGGCAGGAACGGGTCGAGCGTGCCGCTCAGGGTGAGCATGGGGCCTCCGGAAGGCGGGAATCCGGATCGGGTATCGGACCCGCCGCGCCCGGGCTTGAAGCCATTGTCGCGGGGCGCGCCCGGCGCTCCGGCGGGCGGGACCGACCCGCGATGCGGGGTCTTCGCGGTCCGTGGACCGGGCCGGTCACCGTCAGTAGCGCTCGAGGTCATGCCCGATGGTCACCGGCCCGGTGAATCCGCCGGCGCGCACGCCCGCGATCAGTTCCTCGTCGGTGCCGCCCATGCGCACGATGTGGTGGAGCACGAGGCGCTTTGGCTGCGCGCGCGCGGCGATCGCGCCGAGCTCGCGGTCGGAGGTGTGGAACGCGTGCATGTACCTGGGCCACGCGTCTCCGCCCGGGCGGTCCTCGGGCTTCAGGCGCACCTCCGGGTAGACCTCGTGGATCAGCACGTCCACGCCGCGGGCGGCCTGTTCGAGCGCGGGGCAGGGCGCGGTGTCGCCGGAGATCACCACCGACTTGCCGGGCGCGTCCACGCGGTAGGCGAGCGCGTGCTTCCAGTCGCCGTGCATCACCGGGATCGCGCGAATGGTGACGCCGGCCGAGTCGTACACCACGCCGCCGCCCGTCTCGCGCACATCCGCGCGCCAGCCGCCGGGCTGGCCGCGCTCGAGGCCGTTCGTGCGCACGTCAATGTCCTCGCTCCAGGCCTCGAGGATCCGCTCGGTCATGCGCCGCGTGCCGGGCGGCCCGACGACGCGCAGCGGCGTACGGCGGCCCATCACCCACGAGGTGAGGAGGACGTCCGGGTAGCCGAGCGTGTGGTCGCTGTGCAGGTGGGTGAGGAACAGCGCCGTGATCGCCCCGCCGCGGTAGGGAAGCCCGGCGGCGTCCATCTGCCGCATCACGCCCGGGCCGGCGTCGAACACGAACAGCCGCCCGCCCGCGACGACCGCCGTCGCCGGACCCTGCGCGAGGTGGTTGGGCACCGGCATGCCGGTGCCGAGCAGGATCACCGTCGTGCTCTCGGGCAGCGCGCGCGCGGCCGGCGCCTGCGCGCTCGCCGGTGCGGCGCCGATCGTGCACGCGGCCGCGATCAGCAGCGTGGCGGGGCGCGCGAGGGCGAAGCGGGACGCCATCACATGCCGAGGATGTGCCAGCCGGCGTCCACGTAGAGCGTCGTGCCGGTGATGCCGCTCGCCAGGTCGGAGAGCAGGAACAGGCCGGCGGTTCCGACCTCCTCCTTGGTGATGCCGCGCGCGAGCGGCGCCTGGCCGGCGTGCTCCTTGAGCATCTCGGTGAATCCGCGAATGCCGCGCGCCGCGAGCGTGTTCACCGGGCCCGCCGACAGGGCGTTCACGCGAATCCCGCGCGCGCCCAGCTCGAACGCCATCTGCCGCGTCGCCTGTTCGAGCACCGCCTTGGCGCTGCCCATGACGTTGTAGTTGCGGATCGCCCGGGTGGCGGCGAGGTAGGTGAGCGTGAGGACGCTCGCGCCGTTCTTCTCGAGCAGCGGCAGCGTGCGGTGGACGACGTTGAGGTACGAGTACGCGCTCACCTCGAGCGCGAGCTGGAAGCCCTCGCGCGGCGTCGCGACGAAGCCGCCCTCGAGGTCCTCCTTGCGCGCGAACGCGATGCCGTGCACGAGCATCTCGATCGAGCCCCAGCGCTCGCCGAGCTGCCTGGCGACCGCGTCGATCTCCTCGTCGCGGGTCACGTCGCAGCCGATCGTGATCGCGCCCGGGATCGTCGCGGCCAGGGCCTCGACGTCGGGCCGCAGCCGTTCGCTGGCGTAGGTCAGACACACTTGCGCCCCGGCCCGGGCGACGCACTCGGCGATCGCCCACGACAGGCTGCGATGGTTGGCGACGCCCATGACGAGCGCGTGCCGGCCCTGCAGGTCAATGCCGTACATGAAACCTCCCGCACCGCCCGGCGCACCGGCTCCGGGCTTCAGGCCGATCGCTTCTGCTCCCAGACCCGGATCGGCAGGATGATCACCTGGATGCCCGCGAACTGGAGCCGGCGCTGGATGGAGAACGCCGTCTCGTGGTGGAGCGTGCGCGTGAACACCGTCTCGCGCTGGAAGACGAGCTGGCCGGCGAACACCATCGAGCGCCGGAACTCCTTCTGCAGGTCGAGGCAGATGTGCTCGAGTTCCTCGATCAGGTCGGTGCCGAGCGTGAAGCGGTATTCGGAGTAGTAGCCCATGCGCATGCCCAGCTCGACGTACTTCTCGAGGTCGCCGCGGACCTTTTCCTCGAGCGCTGCGACGCTCTCGGTGCCCTTGAACTGGCCCGAGTCCACGAGCCCGACCGAGACGAACACGAGGTTCTTGAAATGGCGCGGGAACATGCGCTGCACCGACAGCAGCGTGTGGATGCCGAGGCCGGCGTACGCCTCGACGAGCACCACGGCGGTCGGCCCGTCGGGCGCCAGTTCGGGCGCGACCTCGCGCTCGGGCAGCGGCAGGTCGGTGAGCACCTCGTCGAGGCTCTTGAGCACGCCGCGCACCTGATGGTAATGGCGCCGGACCAGCATGCAGAGCGCGACGAACGTGCCGGTCACGACCAGCGTGACCCAGCCGCCGTGCTTGAACTTGACGATCGAGGTGACGACCAGGATGGCGCCCGTGACGAGCGTGCCGAGCGTCGCGAGCGAGATCGCGCGCCGCCAGTGGGGCAGCGTCGCCCGCAGGTTCCACCAGTGCCGCACCATGCCCATCTGCGACAGCGTGAAGGTGAGGAACACGTTGATCGAGTACATGACGACGAGGATCTTCACCGAGCCCTGTGTGTAGAGCAGCGTCGCGACCGCCGCGAGTCCCATCGTCACGATGCCGTTCTGGGTGACGAGCCGCTCCGAGAGGTGCGCGAAGCGCTTGGGCACCCAGTTGTCCACCGCCATCGCCGCCAGCGTGGCGGGCCCGGCGATGAAGCCGGTCTGGGCGGCGACGAACAGCAGCGCCCCCTCGGAGAGCAGTGTGAAGACCACGATCCACCGGCCGAAGTCCCAGCCGTCCGCGTTCCAGCTTCGCGTCATGGACTCCCACAGAACGGCGTTGAGCGTCTTGCCCGTCTGGTGCTCGATGCCGAACAGCAGGTAGCAGAGCAGGATGCCGCCGGCGGTGAACGACAGCGAGAACGCCATGTAGGCCATGGTCCGCTTGCCGGTCTCGACCCGGGGTTCGCGCAGCATGGCGGTGCTGTTGCTGACCGCCTCGATGCCCGTGAACGTGCCGCCGCCGAGCGAGAACGCCTTCAGGAACAGCAGCACGACCGTGACCCAGCCCAGCTCGTTCACCGCGCTGCGGGTGTCGGCGACCGTGTCGCCGACCAGCGTGTGCACCTGCGGCAGGTGCGTCGCCACGCCGTAGACGATCATGAAGAAGTGCGAGAGGACGAAGGCGACGAAGATCGGCATCAGCACCGACACCGATTCCTTGATCCCGCGCAGGTTCAGCCCGGTGAGTCCCGCGACCAGCAGCAGCTCGATGGGCAGCTTCAGCGCCATCCAGCCGTGCGGCAGGAACGAGAAGATGGCGTCGCAGCCCGAGGCCACCGAGATCGAGATCGTGAGCACGTAGTCCACGACCAGCGCGGCGCCCGAGACCACGCCGGGCGCGCTGCCGAGCAGCTTGGTCGCGACCAGGTAACCGCCGCCGCCGCTCGGGAACAGCTCGATGATCTGGGTGTACGACGCGGCGATCAGGAAGACCGTGAACACCGTGGCCACGGTCAGGTAGAGTGCGAGGTGGGTGTGCTGCCCGAGGGCGAGGAACGCCTCTTCGGGGCCGTAGGACGAGGACGAAAGCCCGTCCGAACCCAGTCCCACCCACGCGAAGAACGCGATCAGCGCGAGCTGGTGGTGGATGCGTGGGTCGAAGAGGTTCTTTCGGCCTCCGATGAGAAGGCCCCGCAATCGGTCGAGCACCGGGGGAAGCTAGAGTATCGCCCCGGGCCTTTCAAGACCCGGTCAAGTCCGACGTGACCCACATGCAACGAATGGACATCGGCCTGCTCGCGGCGCTGCTGCTCGCCGCGACGGGCGCGGGCGACCGGCTCGCGGCGCCCGGAAGGATCGCCGCCCCGCGCGCCGCCGCGACGGGCGCCGCGGGCCCCGCCGTGCCACGCTTCGCGCTCTTCGGCTGGGTCAGCCCGCCGCGCGCGCAGGCTTCGGCGGAGCGGTACGCCGAGCTGGCACGGGCCGGCTTCAACGTCACCGTGCTCGCGTGGCAGGACTCCGGAACCGTCGCCGACAACCGCGACCGGCTCGCCTGGACGCGCCCGCTGGGCGTTCGGAATCTGCTCCTCGACATGGACCTCGCGCGGGTCCCGCCGGGCGACAGCACGGGGCTCGCCTGGGCGGACTCGGTCGCGGCGCGCTATCGCGACGACCCCGCGTTCCTCGGCTACTACCTGGGCGACGAGCCGGGGCGCGAGGACTTCGCCGAGAAGGCCTGGTACTTCGCGCTGCTGCGCGAGCGCGACCCCGGGCACCTGTCGTGGAACAACCTGCGGGGGCGGCAGGTGTTCGCGAGCCGCGAAGCGTGGCTCGACTACACGCGCGCCTACGTGCGCGAGGTGCACCCGGCGGTGCTCTGCAACGACCACTACGACTTCCTCGAATCGGGCGACCGCGGGGAGTTCGTCGAAAACGTCGCCGGCCTCGCGGCGGTCGCGCGCGAGAGCGGCCTGCCGTTCTGGGGCATCGTCCAGCTCGTCGGGCACGGCCCGTTCCGCGAGGCGACGCCGCCGCTGCTGCGCTGGCAGGTGGCGCACTGGCTCGCCTACGGCGCGCGCGGCATCGGCATCTTCACCTACTGGACGCCGCCGCCGGATCCGCAGTGGAACTGGCGGCCGGCGATGATCACCTGGGAGGGCGGGCGCACCGCGCTCTACGACGCCGTGCGGACGCTGAACGCGCGGCTGCTCCCGCTGGGTGAGGCGCTCGCGGGCGTGCAGTGGCTCTCGACCGAGCACGCCGGCTCCGTGCCCGCAGGGGGCACCGCGTTTTCGCCCGACTCGCTGCTCGCGTCGGTGGAGGGCCGGGCGGCGCTCGGCACGTTCGCCGACTCCTCGGGCGCGCCGTGGCTGTTCGTCGCCAGCGCCGATTCGAGCGCCGCGCGCACGGTCGCTCTGGTGCTCGCCTCCGCGGGCCGGCGCGCGTGGCGCTGGCGGGACGCCGGCGACTGGGAGCCGCTCGCCGTCGGAGCGGACCGGCGCGTGACGCTGGATCTCGCCGCCGGCGATTTCGCGCTGCTGCGCTTCTCGGGCGCGCTCGATTCGCTGCGCTCGGGGCGCGGCGGACTGCGACTGGCGATCGCGCCCAACCCGGCGCGGGACGGCGTGACCTTCACGCTCGCGGGCGTGAGCGGACCGGCGAGGCTCGAGCTGCTCGACGTCGCCGGACGGCGCGTCTGGTCGCGCGCCGTGGAGGGCGGTGAGGCCACGCTGCGCTGGAGCGGCGAGCGCGAGCGCGGCGGGCGCGCGGCGCCCGGAATCTACTTCGCGCGCGCCGAGGACTCGCGCGGCGTGCTCGTGCGCCGGGTGACCTGGCTGGGGGGCCCGTGAAACGCGCGACGGCGCGCCAGGCCCCGGGCCGCTGGCCCACGCTCGAGGCGCTCGGCCGGGCGATCGTCGTGTGCGAGCGCTGCCCGCGCCTGCGCGAGTACTGCGCGATGGTCGCGCGCGTCCGGAAGCGCGCCCACCGCGACGAGGACTACTGGGGCCGCCCGGTGCCGGGTTTCGGCGACCCGCGCGCCCGCGTGATGCTGGTCGGTCTCGCGCCGGCGGCGCACGGCGCCAATCGCACCGGCCGCATGTTCACCGGCGATTCGAGCGGCGACTGGCTGTTCGAAGCGCTTCACCGCCACGGCTTCGCGAACCAGCCGACGAGCGTCTCGCGCGACGACGGCCTGCGGCTGCGCGACTGCTGGATCGGCGCGGCCGCCCGCTGCGCGCCGCCCGGCAACAAGCCGCTGCCCGGGGAACTCGCGAACTGCCGCGACCACCTCGCCGCCGAACTCCGGCTGCTCGAACGCCTGCGCGTCGTCGTCGCGCTCGGCCGCATCGGCCACGAGGCCTTCCTGCGCGCGAGCGGCTGGTGGGCGAAGCTCGCTCCCCGCGAGCGCCCCGCCTTCGCGCACGGCGCCGAGGCACGGCTGCCCGACGGGCGCGTGCTGCTCTCGAGCTTTCACCCCAGCCGCCAGAACACCAACACCGGCAAGCTGACGCGAGCGATGTGGCACGCGGTGTTCGCGCGGGCGCGCGATCTGGCCGAGGCGGCGAAGTCCTCCTGACCCGCGCGGCCGTCGGCGCGGCGCGCGCGGCGCGGCGCGGACGTGCGCCCGAACCGGCCGCGCGCGATCCCGGTTGACGAAGCGCGCGGTTCGCGTGCATGGTGCGCGCCGACATCTTCCGGGTGCCCGCATCGCGTGGGGTAACAGGGAAGCGGGTGAGAATCCCGCACGGTCCCGCCACTGTGATGGGCGCATCGCGCAGCAACGCCACTCGCGGCCCTGCCGCGGGGAAGGCGCGCGAGCCGCGGCGAAACCGCTGCGGCGCCCAAGTCAGGAAACCTGCCCGGAAGCCACAGGCCCGTCGCCTCGGTTGAAGGCGCGCGGCAGCCGCGGACTTCCGCGCCGCCCCGCCCTCGCGACCGACCACCGCGACGGCGGGGCTTTTCGATTCGAGCGCGAAGGACGCCGTGATCGAGCTGCTTCTCATCACCGCACTGAGCGGCCCGCCCGACGGGGCCGCGGCCCCGGCCGCGGCGCCGGGCGCGATCGCGTCGCCCGTCGCGACCGACTCGCTGCCGCGGCCGGTCGCGACGCTGCCGGCGATCGAGGTCCGCCGCGAGCGCGCGCGGCTCGACGCGCGACGCCGCCTGCCCACCGCCAGCGTCACCGACCTGCCCGCGGGAGCGTCGAACCGCGCGATCGAGTCGCTCTCGGAGGTGCTGTCGGCCGCGGCCGGCGTGCGCGTGACGCAGTACGGGGGCCTCGGCTCGTTCAGCACGCTCTCGCTTCGCGGCGCGCCGGCGGGGCAGGTGTCGGTCTTCCTCGACGGCGTGCCGCTGACCTCGGCGGCGCACGGCGTCGTGAACCTCGCCGACCTGCCCGTCACCGCGGTCGAGCGCGTCGAGGTCTATCGCGGGCTCGCGCCGCTCGGCTTCGGCTCAGCCACCCCGGGCGGTGCGGTGAACCTGGTGACCGCCGGAGCCCCGCATCTCGCAAACGCGCGCGCGGCGTACGGCTCCTTCGGCACGGCCGAGACGCGCGCGACTTGGGGAGACCACCGCGGAGCGTTCGCCTGGCTCGCGCACGCGGGCTGGCAGGGCTCCGGTGGCGACTTCCGCTTCTTCGACGACAACGACACGCGCTACAACACCGCCGACGACGAGTGGACGACGCGACGGAACTCGCGCTACGACGCCGGCACCGCCCTGGGTCGCGTCGTCTGGTCGCCGCGCGAGGACCTGAGCTTCACCGCGCGCGGCGAGCTGTTCCGCAAGGCGCAGGGCGTGCCGGGCCGCGGCGCGAACCAGGCGCCGAACCCGCGCCTCACCTTCGCGCGCGACCTCGGCGCGCTCGATGCGGCCCTCGCGCCCGCGAAGGCGCGGCCCGGCGTCACGCTGCGCGCCCACGCCCAGCGCGAGCGCTCGCGCTTTCGCGACCGCGAGGGCGAACTGGGGCTGGGCGTGCAGGACATCGACGACGGGTTCCTCGATCGCGGCCTCGGTGCGGAGGTGGCCTCTCCGGCCGGCTGGCGCTGGCTGACCGCCAGCGCGGGGCTCGCCGCGCGGCGCGAGGACGCGCGGCCCTCGCCGCCCACGCTCGGCCTGCCGACTCCGCCGCCCAGCCGCCGCGAGACCTCGAGCGCGCACGCGGGATTCGAGCTGCACCTGGCCGACGACGTGCTGCTCGTGCACGCCGCGCGCCGCTGGGACCGCCAGCACGACCGGCTGCGCGCGACGCTCGTCGCCGGCCAGCCCTACGCGCTCGATCAATCGCGCGTGCTGAACTCGCCGCAGGCCGGGGCGCGCCTGCGCCTGAGCCGCGGCTTCGAGGCGCGCGCCAACTGGACGAAGAGTTCGCGCGCGCCGGAGTTCCTCGAGCTGTTCGGCAATCAGGGCGACGTGCTCGGCAATCCGAAGCTCGTGCCCGAGCGCGGCGAGAGCTGGGACGGGGGCGGCGCCTGGCGCGGCCGCGCCGGGGCGCTCGAGGCCTCGCTCGAATGGACGGTGTTCGCCTCGCACCTGCGCCAGCTCATCGTCTTCCTGCCCGCTTCGCAGCGCAGCGCGCGCCCGGGCAACCTCGGAGCGGCGGAGATCCGCGGCGACGAGCTGGCCTGGCGGGCCGCCTGGCGCACGCTGGCGTTCTCGGGGGCGCGCACCCGCACCTCTGCGCTGCAGACCGACCCGGCCTCGCTCTACCACGGCCGGCGCATTCCGCAGCGGCCGGAGCACGAGACGTACGCGCGGCTCGACGCGCGGCACGGCCCGTGGACCGCGGCCCTCGACGTGCTGGACGAGGGCGACAGCTTTCTCGATCCGATCAACTTCCGCCGCACTCCCGGCCGCACGCTCGTCGGCGCGTCGCTCTCGCGCGGCTTCGGGCGCGTGCGCGTGACGCTCGAGGGCAAGAACCTCGGCGACCGGCACGCCGAGGACGTCGGCGGCTATCCGCTTCCCGGCCGCAGCGTGTTCGTCGCCTGCGACGCACGCCTGGGGCCGGAGCCTTCCCACCCGTGATTTCGAAGGAGACCCGCATGCTCTCGCACCTCGCTCTTCCCCCGGCCGCGGCCGCCCGCATCCTCGCGCTGCTTCTCGTGGCGGCCGCGGCGTCTCCTTCGTTCGCCGCGTCGTCGAAGGCGTTCGTCTTCGGCACGGACTGGACGACCGGAAGCCTGTCGGCGGTGGACCTGGCGCCGCGCACGAACCACTGCGACGTCGCCGGCCCGGGTTCGGACGCGAGCCTGCGCTACCACGCGGGCCGCCTGTACGTGGTCAACCGCTTCGGTGGCGACAACGTGCAGGTCGTGGACCCCGTGAGCTACGCGACCGGGCCGCAGTTCTCGGTCGGCAACGGCTCGAACCCGCACGACATCGCCTTCGCCTCGGCGACCCGCGCGTACGTCACCCGCTTCGAGTCCGCCGATCTGTGGATCGTGAACCCGCAGAGCGGCGCGCACACCGGCACGATCTCGCTGGCCGCGTTCGCGGACGCCGACGGCGTTCCCGAGATGGACCGCATGGTGATGGTCGGGCCGCTGCTCTTCATCTCGCTGCAGCGCGTGAACCGACCCGGCGGCTTCGTGCCCACCGACACCGCGCTGGTCGCGGTCGTGGACACGCGCGCCGACACGCTCGTGGACTGCGACCCGGCGCGGCCGGGAACGCAGGCCATCCGGTTGCAGCTCACCAACCCCGCGACGACGTTCCAG
This sequence comes from Candidatus Eisenbacteria bacterium, assembly GCA_020847735.1. Taxonomy (NCBI): domain Bacteria; phylum Candidatus Eiseniibacteriota; species Candidatus Eiseniibacteriota bacterium. Next base: position 156,391 of record JADLBL010000008.1, on the reverse strand, counting down.
TTCGACGCCGCCTCGAGCCGTCTGCTGATCGGCTGCGCCGGACACTACGGCGCGCTCGACGGCGGCATCGAGTGGCTCGATCCCGTCCATCTTGCGAGCGGCGGCGTCGCCATCACCGAGGCCGAGCTGGGCGGCGACGTGAGCGACGTCGTCTGGAACGACGCGCAGAAGTCGTACGCGATCGTCGCCGATCTGGCGGGCAACACCGCGCTCGTCCGCTGGCGCGCGGCGGACGGCACGACGCTCGGCGCGCTGTGGTCGCCGGGCGGTTACAGCCTGTCGGACGCCGAACGCAACGACCGCGGCGAGCTGTGGGTCTGCCGCAACAGCTTCGGCTCTCCGGCGCTGCGGGTCTACGACATCGCCACCGACACGCCCTCGGGCGCCGACCTGCTCTGCACGCTGCCGCCCGTCGCGGTCACCTTCGACGCGCCGAGCGCGCAGGTGGCGGGGGTGGAGGGCGCGCGGGCCGAATCGGGGTTCGCCCCGGCGGCGCCCAACCCGGCGCGCGACGTGACGCGCTTCGCCGCCGTGCTGCCCGCGGCCGCCGAGGTGCGACTCGAGATCTTCGATGCGGCCGGCCGCAGGGTGCGCCGGCTCGCCGGCGGCGAGTTCGCCGCCGGAGCGCACGAGTTCGCGTGGGACCTGCGCGACGACGCCGGCGCGCCGGTGCCGGCGGGGCTCTACCTGGCGCGCTTCGGCGCGGGCGGCGCCACGCGCGTGCGCCGGGTGGTGGCGCTCGGCCGATGAGCGCATGACGGCGGGCGGCGGTGCGGCTATGGTCGCGCCGCCGACGCCCCACCGCTTCGCCCGCCATTCCTAAGGAGGTCGCCCTGCCGTCGCCGCGCCGTATCGCCGTCCCCGCCGCCGCGCTGCTCGCGGCCGCGGCGCTCGCGCTGGCCGGCGCGCCGGGGATTCGCACGGCCGGCGCGGTCATGATCCGCGCCGACTCGGTGAGCGCCGACTCGCTGCGGCCGGCCGGCCCGGCGGCGATGACGGCGGGCGGGACCGCCGAGTCCGCGCCCGCGCCGCCCCGCGATTACCTGGCGGAAGCGCGCGCGTCCTACACGCCGGTCAATCGCGCCTACCAGAACACGCGCGTGGTCACGGCTTTCGCGGGCCCGATCCTCGGCGCGCTGGTGCTGCTGGTGCTGCTCTTCACTGGAATCTCGGCGCGCTTCCGCGACATCGCGCACGCGCTCGGCCACCGGCTGTACGTGCGGGTGCTGGTCTACTTCGCGCTGCTGCTGACCGCGACCACGCTGCTCGGCCTGCCGTTCGCCTGGTACTCGGAGTTCGCGCTCGAACACCAGTACGGCCTCTCGACGCAGACGCTGCCGGGCTGGCTGCTCGACACGCTCAAGGCGCTGGTCTTCAACCTCGTCGCCCTCGGCGTGATCCCGATCCTCTACGCCGCCTGGCGCGTCGTGCGCCGGCATCCGCGCGGCTGGTGGTGGCGCCTGGCCGCGGGCACCGCGCCCATCGCGCTCGCGGCCGTGATCCTGCAGCCGCTGGTCTTCGATCCGCTCTTCAACCGTTTCGAGCCGCTGCGCGACGCCGGCCTGCGCGGCGACATCCTGGCGCTCGGCGCGCGCGCGGGCATCCCGGCGAAGCACGTCTTCCAGGTGGACATGAGCCGGCGCACGAAGAAGCTCAACGCCTACGTGAGCGGCTTCGGCGGCTCGCAGCGGATCGTGCTGTGGGACACGACGCTCGAATCCATGCAGCGCGACGAGATCCTGGTGGTGATGGGTCACGAGATGGGCCACTACGTGCTCCGCCACATCTGGAAGTCCATCCTCGTGATCGCGATCGGGGCGTTCGCGGTCTTCTGGCTGGCGGAGCGGCTCACGGCCTGGATGCTGGCCGCGTGGGGCCGCCGCTGGGAGGCCGAAGGCCCCGGCGACCTGGCGGCGCTGCCGGCGCTGTGGCTGTCGCTTTCGCTCGTGATGGCGCTGGCGACGCCGGGGCTGAACGCCCTGTCGCGCGGCGTCGAGCTCGAAAGCGACGTCTACGCGCTCGAGATCACGCACGACAACGACGCGGCGGCGCGCGCGTTCCTCAAGCTGGCGCAGGACAACCGCTCGAACCCCGAGCCGTCCGAGTGGGTGAAACTGCTGCTCTACAGTCACCCGCCGCTCGCCGATCGCATCCGCTTCGCGCTCTCGTACCGCCCGTGGGAGAAGGGCGAGCCGAACCGCTTCTTCCACGGCCGGTAGCGCGCGCCGCGACGCGCGGACCGGTGCGCGTGCGAAGGCCCGCGCCTACTCGAGCTCGATGCGGGTCGTGGCGCGTTCGGCGCCGAAGGCCGCGGTCAGCCGCGCGGCCGCGACCCGCGAGCCGAAGCGCGGGGCGTGCTCGGAGGGCTCGAGCCGCCATGGCGCCAGCCCCTCGGCGACGAAGCGGGCGCGCGTCGCGCCGACGGCGACCTCGGCGCGCTGGCCCGCGAGCGTGACCGTGGCGCCGGGGGAGAGCGGAAAGACCGCGTGCGCCTCGCGGCCCCGGACACGGTCCTCGATCCGCACGAGGCGGCCGGCGACTTCCACGCGCCGCTCGTGTCGCTCGCCGCTTTCCCACGTGCACAGCTGGAAGTCGCCGTTGGCGACGACCTGCGCGCGCGCGCCCCACAGGAACGGCCCCAGCGCGCGGCTCTGGTTGCGGCCGCCGAAGTGGACGGTGGCGTGGGCGGGCGTGCCGCGGCAGCGCCCGCGCGCGGCTTCGTCCTCCTGGTAGGCGAACGTGCCCGGGTCCACGACCACGCCGTCGCCGCCGTTCCACACGGTCACCGACAGCGCGTCGGCGTGGCCGTGCGCGGCGAGCGTGCCGAGCCCGAGGGGGCCGTGGTCGAAGGTGACCAGCAGCCCGCGGTCGCGCCACACCGTCCAGCCGCCGTGCGGGAAGTTGTGGATGCCGTCGGCGGCCTCGCGCGGCGCGCGGCCGACCGCGCCGAACAGCAGCACGGCGAGCCCGGTCGCGCCCGCGTCGAGCGCGTCGTCGCCGATGCGCGCCGCGAGCGCGTTGCCGACCAGATCGGTGCGCGTGGGGCCGTCCCAGGCGAGCAGCACGCGGCCGTCGTCCTCGTCGCCCACCTGCGGAACGCGCCCGTCGGGCAGGCGCACGGCGCGCATGAAGTCGAGCGACAGGCCGAGCCGCTGCCAGACTTCGGGGCGCACGGACTCGCCCGCGCGCTCGGCCGCGCTCAGCGCGATCAGCGCCAGCTCCCAGACGAACGGCACGTAGCCGAACGCCTGCTCGGCGTTCACGCCGTCGGGATGGAACTGCGCGAGCAGCGCGCGCTCGAGGCGCGAAAGCCCGAAGCGGCGCAGCGAGCGGGCGCCGCGCAGCGCCGGCCACAGCGAGCCCGCCACGGTGATCGCGGCGAGCTCGGCGAGCAGGTGGTTGTTGGCGCTCGATCCGAGGCTCAGGTGGTCGCGGCACCAGCGCGCCTGCTGCGCGAGCAGGCCGAGCACCGCCTCGGGCTCCTCGACCGCTTCGGGCCCGAGCAGCGCCAGCGTGGCGCTGCCGGTGAGCACGCGCAGCGCCATCTCGATGCCGCTGGTGTGGTGGATGCCGCGGCGAAGCGGTGCGTGGGCCGCGAAGTCGGCGAGCCAGCGGGCGGCGCGCGCCGCGTGCTCGGGCTCGCGGCGCAGCCGCGCCGCCAGCACGAGCGAAGGAAGCGGCGTCAGCCGGCCCAGCTCCCACGTGTACTTGGCGCCGCCGGCGAGATCGCCGCGCCGCGGATCGAGCGCGGAGCTCGGCAGGTCGGGCCACTCGGCGCCGGTCAGCGGGTTGGCGTTCCAGCGCGGCGGGTCCGTGAGGGCGACGTCGTGCCCGAACAGCCGCCAGCGGCCGGCGGCGATCGCGGCCGCCTCGTCGAACGCGCCCGCGAAGCCGTCCGCCGTCACCGGCGGATGCAGCCAGCGCGCGGCGACCGGCGAGGCCAGCACGGCCCCGGCGGGCTCCGAGTAAAGTCGCGCGAACGCCTCGCGCGGCGACTCGCGCTCCCAGGCGGGCACGAACCAGCGGTCGCGGGCGGCGGTGGCCAGTCGGTGCGCGATCTCGCCGGCCGACATCGCTCCGAGCCGGTCCAGGTACCAGCGCGCACGTCTCACGGCCGGCCCCTGCCCGCGAGCAGCTCGCGCGTCGCCGCGACGATGCGCGCCGCGGCCCGGTCGGGGTGGAAGGCCTCCACGTCGCGCCGCAGCTGCGCGCCGAGCCGCTCGCGCAGCCCGGGCTCGCCGCTCAGGCGGCGCAGCGCCGCGGCGAGCGCCTCGGCGTCTCCGGGCGTGACGAGCAGGCCGTTCTCGCCGTCGCGCACCAGGTCGGCGATCGCGCCGACCGGCGTGGTCACGACCGGAAGGCCGAACGCGCCGGCCTCGTACAGCACCGCCGGAATCCCCTCGTTGTAGCTCGGCAGCGCGAACAGGTCGTGGGAGCGGAACTGCTCGTAAAGCGCCTCACCGGTGAGCGCGCCGGTGAAACGTGCCCGGCCATCGAGCGACAGCTCGCCCGCGAGCGCCTTCGCCGCCTCGAGCTCGCCTTCGAGCTGGGCGGGTCCGACCACGGTCAGCTCGATCGCTTCGCCCTCGTCGAGCAGCCTTCGCAGCGCGCGCAGCAGATCGTGCACGCCCTTGCGCCGACCCACCTGCCCGACGTACAGGACGCGCGCGGGGCCCTCGCGGCGGACCTCGCTCGTGAACGCCGCGCCGCGTTCGAACACCTCGCGCCGCAGGGTCGAAGGGCAGACGGCGATCGGGCAGGCCAGGCCCCAGCGCTCGAACAGCGCGCGCCACGGTTCGCCCAGCACCAGCATCGAGTCGAAGCCGCCGAAGCCCGCGCGCACGATCCGCCCGAGCAGGCCGCGCCGGGCGAGCACCTCGCGGATGTCGCCGGCGTGCTGGTGCCCGAGGACGAGCGCGCCCGAGCGCCGGGCGATCGCGGCCAGCGCCAGGTCGCGCAGCACGCCCGAGAGCGTCCCCGCGACCGGCACGTAGACGACGTCGGGGCGGAAGCGCCGCGTCGCGCGCAGCACCCGCCAGGCGTGGACGAACGCCCAGCCGAAGTTGAGCGCGTCGAAACGGCCCTGCGAGGATTTGGCGCGCCGCTTGGTGGTGTCGCAGTGCGCGATCTCGAAGGGCGCGAACCCGGGCGAATCGAGGATCGCCTGCGTGAACGTCTCCACGCCGCCGATCGGGGGCGGCAGCGGACCGACGATGAGCAGGCGGGGCCTGCGCGCGGCTTCGCTCACGTGGGACAAGGTCCCTCTCGGGTTCGGGGGCGCGACCATCGAGGCCACGGAATCCTAGCCCGGACCGGGCGCTTCGCGAAATCGCCGCGACTCGCTAGGCTGCGGCATGGACCGTTCGCCGCCGCCGCTGGTCTGGCTGTTCGACGTGGATGGCACGCTCGTGCGCACCGAGGGCGCGGGCCGCGAAGCGCTCGAGCTGGCGTTTCGCGACCTGTGCGGCATCGAGGGCGCGCTCGACGGCGTGGCTCTCGCCGGCCGCACCGACACGCTCATCCTCGCCGACGTGCTCGCCCGGCACGGCCGCGCGCTCTCCGACGGCGAGCGCGAGCGCTTCTGGTCCGCGACCGGGGCGCACCTGGGCCGGTTGCTCGCCGGCACGCGCGGACACGTGCTGCCGGGCGTGCGCGAGCTGCTGGATGCGATCGCGGCGGAGCCCGCGCACGTGCGCGGGCTGCTGACGGGCAACATGCCCCCGTTCGCGCGGATCAAGCTCGCCGCGTTCGGGCTGTTCGAGCACTTCGCCTTCGGCACCTACGCCAGCGACGGGCCGGACCGCAACGCGATGGCGCGCGTCGCCGTCACGCGGGCGGCCGAGCGCTGGGGCGCGCCGCCCTCGCGCTGCGTGGTCGTGGGCGACACCGAGCTGGACATCGAGTGCGCCCGCGCCGCCGGCGCTCACGCCGTCGCCGTCGCGACCGGCGGCCGGACGCGCGCGCAGCTCGCGCCGCACGCGCCCGACCTGCTGCTGGACGATCTCGGCGACGCGCGGGCGCTGCTCGACTGGGCGCGCGCGCTGCGCTGAGCGTGCCCCGGCGCCCGTCCGGCGGCCTCGCGCGAAGGGAGAAAGGAGCCGCGCGTGCGGCGCGCCTTCAGCCCTGCTTCTCGCTCTCGTCCAGCCGGCGCCGCGCGTCGGTGAAGAACGCCAGCGCCTCGTCGAGGTTCTGCGCCTCGGGCGCTCCGGGGAACTTCGCGCGCAGCGCTTCGACCGGGCGGAACATCAGCGGGTAGTCGCACGAGCCCAGCAGCGAGTAGTCGTTCATGCTGTCGCCCATGGCCGCGACCTTGAAGCCGGCGGACTTGAAGCCGGTGACGAGCCGCTCCTTCTGCCCGCGAATGCGCAGCTTGATGCCCGCGAGCTCGCCGGCCTCGTCCACCTCGAACTGGTTCGCGAACAGGTTGACGCCGCCGAGCCTGGCGGCGATCGGGTCGGCGAACTCGTGGAACGTGTCCGAGATGATGATGACGTTGCCGAGGGCCCGCAGCCGGGCGACGAACTCGCGCGCGCCCAGGTAGGGCTCGACGGCGTGCGCGATGACCTGCAGGTCGGCCAGGCGCAGACCCGCCGCGCGCGCGGCCGCGACGCGCAGGCGCATCAGCTCGTCGAAGTCGCCGAGGTCGCGGGTCGTGAGCGAGAACTCGCGGACCGAGAACTGCGCGCCCAGCGCGGGCCAGATTTCGGGGGCGAGGCAGCCTTCCAGGTCGAGGGCGAAGATCATGGTGGCGGCACCCTACCCGGAGGTTTCGCGCGCCGCCAGTCGGTTCCGGGCGGAACGGCCGTGGCGCAATAATCCATTCGGTTGACAGACTATCCTGCCGAAAATATAATGGTCACATGGTCACGCGACCGTACGAACACTTGAAGCTAGACGCCAAGGACCGCCGCATCCTGCAGCTCGTGCAGCGCGACGGAGCCAGCGCCCAGGCCGAGATCGCGAAGAAGGTCGGACTCTCGACCGCCGCCGTGAACGAGCGGCTCCGCAAGCTCGAGGCCTCGGGCGTCATCCGCCGCTGGACCGCGCTCGTGCGGCCGGAGGCCGTCGGCGCCTCGATCACGGCGTTCGTGGAGGTGTTCATCGAGAACCCGCGCTTCGAGTCCGCGTTTCTCGAGCGCGTGACCCGCTTGAACGAAGTCCAGGAATGCCATCACGTCACCGGCGAGTTCTCGCTGCTGCTCAAGGTGCGGGTGCGCGACATGGAGTCGCTGCAGCGCCTGCTGCTCGAGCAGCTCGCCGCCCACGACGGCGTGCGGCAGACCCGCACGGTGATGGTGCTGTCCACCACCAAGGAAGAAACCTACGTCGAGCCCGTCGCCCGAGGAGCCGAGTCATGAGCAAGCACATCGCCCCGAACCAGGTGCACGACACGCTGCACCGCCACATGCTGGCGGACGGCTACGACATCGTGCTCGATCTCGAGAAGAGCCAGGGCCGCCGGATTTGGGATTCGCGCGGCAACCGCTCGTTCCTCGACCTGTTCTCGTTCTTCGCGACCTTTCCGATCGGCTTCAACCACCCGAAGCTCAAGGACGGCGAGTTCCTGGCCCGCCTGACGCGCGCGGCGCTCGTCAACCCGACCAACTCGGACATCTACACGACCGAGATGGCCGAGTTCGTGGACACCTTCGGGCGCGTCGCCATGGGCCCTGACTGGAAGCACGCCTTCTTCGTCGCCGGCGGGGCGCTGGGCGTCGAGAACGCGCTCAAGGCGGCCATGGACTGGAAGGTGCGGCGCAACTTCGCGAAGGGCATCGAGCGCGAGGAAGGGCACCGGATCCTGCACTTCCGCGACGCCTTCCACGGCCGCAGCGGCTACACGGTCTCGATGACCAACACCGCCGACCCGCGGAAGTACCAGTACTTCGCGAAGTTCGACTGGCCGCGCGTGAGCAATCCGGCGCTGCGCTTCCCCGTGGACGCCGCCGAGCTGGCCCGCGTCGCGCAGGCCGAGCGCGCCTCGCTGGACGAGGTGAAGGCCGCGTTCCACGCCGACCCGCACGGCATCGCCGCGGTGATCCTCGAGCCCATCCAGGCCGAGGGCGGCGACAACCACTTCCGTCCCGAGTTCCTCAAGGCCCTGGTCGCGCTCGCGCACGAGAACGACGCGCTGTTCATCGTGGACGAGGTGCAGACCGGCGTCGGCCTGACCGGGACCTTCTGGGCCTACCCGCAGCTCGGCGTGCAGCCGGACCTGCTCGCGTTCGGCAAGAAGATGCAGGTCTGCGGCTGCCTCGGGGGCGGGCGCGTGGACGAGGAGCCGCAGAACGTCTTCCGCGTCAAGAGCCGCATCAACTCGACCTGGGGCGGCAACCTGGTGGACATGGTGCGCTGCCAGCGCTACCTGGAGATCATCGAGGAGGAGAAGCTGGTCCGGAACGCCGCCACCGTCGGCGCGCACCTGCTCGCCGGCCTCGAGGCGATGCAGTCGCGCAGGGCCGACGTGCTGTCCAACGCGCGCGGCCGCGGCCTGATGTGCGCCGTGGACTTCCCCGACGGCGCGACGCGCGACGCCGTCGCGAAGAAGGCCTACGAGCTGGGCATGATCATCCTGCCGTGCGGACACCGCTCGCTGCGCTTCCGTCCGCCGCTCGACATCACCGCCGCCGAGGTGGACGAAGCGCTCGGCATCGTCGAGAAGGCCACCGACGCGGTGCTGGCGACCAGCGCCGCGAAGTAGGGCCGGTTCGCCCGGCGCCGGAGCGCCGCCCCGGGAAACACGCAGGGCCGCCGCGGCGCACGCGGCGGCCTTCGCGTTCGCGGCCGCGTCCGGGCCGCCGGCACTTGCGCGCCGCGCGCGCGCGCTCCAAGGTGCGCGGTCATGCCCGCGAGTTCCGCACCCAGGCCGATGTTTCGCGACGCCGCCGTGATCGTGCTGGTGCGCGGCCGCGGCTCCGGGCTCGAGGTCTTCTGGGTGCGGCGCGGCGATGCCGTCCCCGTTCAGCCGGGCTTTCAGGCGTTCATCGGCGGCAAGGTGGACGGGGCCGACGCCGAGCTGCCGCTGCCCGGCGTCGCCGACGAGGCCGAGCGCGCCGCGCGCGCCTGCGCCATCCGCGAGACGCTCGAGGAGACCGGCGTGCTGGTCGGCGTGCACGGCGCCGCCGACGCCGGCGCGCGGGCCGCGGCGCGCGCGCGGCTGCTGGCCGGCGGCGTGTCGCTCGCGGCGATCGCGCGCGAGCACGGCTGGAGCTTCGATCCCGCCGAGCTCGAGTTCGCGGGCCGCTGGCGGACGCCGGTGTTCGCGCCGGTGCGCTTCGACACCCTTTACTACCTGGCGCGCGTGCCCGAGGGCCAGGAGCCGGAGATCCTTCCCGGCGAGCTCGCGCAAGGGGAGTGGGTGAGGCCCGCCGACGCGCTCGCGCGCTGGGAGCGCGGCGAGGTCACGTTCGTCGCGCCCATCCTGTGGTCGCTGCGCGCCATCGCCGCGGGGGAGGACGGCCTCGCCGCCCGGCTCGCCGAAGGGCCCGAGGTGACCGGCCGGCCCGTGCGGCGCATCGAGATGCAGCATGGCGTCGTGATGCACCCGATGCGCACCCGACCCCTGCCGCCCGCCCGGCACACGAACGCCTACCTGATCGGCGTTCGCGACCTGACGCTCGTGGACCCCGGCGCCGGCGAGCCGGCCGAGCTGGAGGCGCTGTTCGCCCTCGCCGGCATGCTCGAGCGCGAAGGCCGCCGCGTGACGACCGTCATTGTCACGCACCATCACCCCGACCACACCGGCGGCGTCGAGGCGTGCCGCGAACGCTTCGGCGCGCGCGTCGCCGGCCACGCCGCGCTCGCGCCGCACGTGAAGCTCGACACCGTGCTCGCCGACGGCGATCTCGTGCGGCTCTCGCCCGGCGATCCCGCGTGGGACCTGCACGTGCTCGCGACGCCCGGGCACACGCGCGACTCGCTCAGCCTGTGGCGGCCCGCGAGCCGGGCGCTCTTCTGCGGCGACCTCGTGCCGGGCGGGCCCGGCAGCGTGATCATCGATCCGCCCGACGGCGACATGGGGCAGTACCTCGCCTCGCTCGAACGCCTCGCGGCGCTGAACCCCGGAACGCTGTTCCCGGCGCACGGCTCGCCGCAGGGCGCGGCCGTGCGCCGCATTCGTCAGCTCATCGAGCACCGGCGCGGCCGCGAGGCGAAAGTGCGCGCCGCGCTGCGCCCGGCGCCGCGTGCGATCGCCGAGCTGCTGCCCGAGGCCTACGCCGACACGCCGCCCGATCTGTGGCCGCTCGCCGAGCGCTCGCTGCTCGCGCACCTGCAACTGCTCGAGCGCGAGGGCCGCGCCGCGCGCGAGGGCGACCTCTGGCGGGGCGCGGGCGAAGCGTAGCCATGCCGTTCCTGCTCGCGTTCGCCTCGTCGCTGCTCTACGGCTCGGCCGATTTTCTCGGCGGCTGGGCTTCGCGCCGCGGCCCGGTGCTGGCGGTGACCGCGGCCTCGCAGGCGATCGGGCTGCTCGCGCTGCTCGCCGCCGCCCTCGCCGCCGGCGGCGCGCTGCGGCCCGAGGCGGGCGGCTGGGCCGTCGCGGCCGGGGTTTCGGGAAGCGTCGGCGTGCTGCTGCTCTACCGCGCGCTCGCGGTCGGCACGGTCAGCACCGTCGCGCCCGTCATCTCGATGATCGCCATCTTCCTGCCCGTCGCCTTCGGGCTGCTCGCGGGCGAGCGTCCCGGGCCCGCCGCGCTCACCGGCATCGCGCTCGGCGTGCTCGCGGTCGCGCTGATCGGCGCTGGCGAGCGCGGCGGCGGGACGCGCGCGTTCCCGACGCCCGCGGCGCTCGCCACCGCGGTCGCGAGCGGCCTGTTCGTCGGCGGCTTTCTCGTCTGCATCGGTCGCATCCCCGCGGGCAGCGGCCTGTGGCCGCTCGCGCTCGCCCGCGCGGTGGGCACCGTCGCGCTCTCGCTCGCGCTGCTCGCGCGCCGCGGCGAAGCGCGGGTGCCGCGCGGGCTGTGGCCGGCCATCGCCGGCTGCGGCGCGTTCGACGTGACGGCGAACCTGCTCTACTGGCTCGCCGCCCGGCACGGGCCCCGGAGCCTCATGGCCACGCTCGTCTCGCTCGCGCCCGCCAGCACCGTGGTGCTCGCCCGGCTCGTGATGCACGAGCGCCTCGCGAAGCTCCAGCAGGCCGGCGTGGCGCTCGCGCTCGTCGCGATCGCGCTGCTCGCGCAGGGGATGCCGTAGGCGCGCGCCAGGCGCGGGCGGGCGGCCGCCCCGCACGTGCGCCCGGCTGGCGGTGTCCGAACGGTCCGCGCTAACGTCCCCGGCATGGAGCGCGCGATCCGGGCGGTGGGCGGCGTCTTCTACGCGCTGCTGCGGCTAGTGCTGGGAAGCGCGGTGCGGCTCTACTACCGCCGCATCGAGTTCCGGCACGCCGAACTCCTGCCGCCCCGCGGGCCGCTGCTGGTGGTCGCGAACCATCCCGCGTCGCTCACCGACGTGCTCGTGCTCGGCGCCGCGGTGCCGCGGCGGCTGCACTTCGTCGCCTACAGCGGACTGTTCGCGCACCCGCTGCTCGGTTTCGCCCTGCGCCTCGCCGGCACGGTGCCCGTTTACCGTCACGAGGACGCGGCCGAACAGATGCACCGCAACGTCGAGATGTTCGCGGAGTGCAACCGCCTGCTGCGCGAAGGGGGAGCGGTGCTGATCTTTCCCGAGGGCACGAGCCGCAGCGATCGCAAGGTCGAGCGCCTCAAGACCGGCGCCGCCCGCATGGCTCTCGCCTACGAGTTCGCGCCGGAGGGCGCCGGCGACCTCGTGCTGCTGCCCATCGGCCTGCATTTCGAGGAGCGCACAGCGTTCCGCAGCGACGTGCTGGTGACGGCCGGCGTGCCGATCCCGCTGGCGGACCTGCGGGAGCCGAACGCGCGGGATCCGGCGGCCGCCGTCCGCGAGCTGACGGACCGCATCCAGGGATCGCTCGAGAAGCTCATCCTCAACGTGCCGTCGGCCGAGCTCGCGCAGCTCGTGCGCGACATCGAGCGGCTCTACCTCGACGACCTGCGCGAGGCCACTCCCGGCGCGGCGGAGCTGACGCTCGCGCGGGGCATCGCCGACGCCATCGAGTTCTTCCGGCGCAACGACCCCGTCCGGCTCCACCGCATCTGGGTGGAGGTGACCGCCTACCGGCGAAAGCTCGCCGCGCTCGACCTGCGCGACCAGGCCGTGCGCGAACTGGGCGGCTCGCGCGCGACCGCGCCGCGGCTGGTGGCGACGTTCCTCGTGGGTGCGCCCTTCGCGCTCGCCGGCGCGCTGCTCAACTGGCTGCCGTACCGGCTGTGCGGGCCGATCGGGCAGCTCTTCGCGCCCGACCCGACGCGCGTCGCTTTCGCCCGCATCGTCTGCGGCGTGGTGCTGTTTCCGCTCGCCTACGCCGGCGTCGCGCTGGCGCTGCGGCACGGCGCGCACTGGGGGCTCGTGCCCATCGCCGCCCTTCTCGCCGCATCCATTCCGCTCGGACTCGCCTCCCTCGGCTGGTTCGGGTGGCTGCGGCGCGAGCGGCACCGCCTGCGCCTGACGTTCCTGCTCTCGTCGAACCGCCCGCTGGTCGCGCGGCTGCGCCTCGAGCGGCGCCGGATCGTGCGGATGCTCGATGCCGCCCGCAAGGACTACCAGGCCGGCCTCGCGGTGGCGGGCGAAGGGAGCACCGGGAAATGAACCTCGTCCACTCGCCATGGCTCGCGCGCTGGTTCGGCTCCGACGTCCGGTGCCGCTTCGAGCACGTCGAGGGGCGTTTCGCGCTCACCTTCGACGACGGGCCGAGCCCCACGGCGACGCCCCGGCTGCTCGACGTGCTCGCGCGGCACGGCGCGAGCGCCACGTTCTTCGTGCTCGAGCCGCACGCGAGACGCCACGCGGCAATCGTGCGGCGCGCGCACGAGGCCGGTCACGAGCTGGGCGTGCACGCCCGCGACCACCTGCCGCCCGCGCTCATGCCGCGCGCGCTGCTGCGGCGCCAGATCGAGGAGACCGCCGGGGCGATCGAGGACGCCTGCGGCGAACGAGCGGTCAGCTACCGGGCGCCCTTCGGCATGCTGCGCCGCTCGCAGGCGCGCTGGGTCCGGTCGCTCGGCTACTTTCCGGTGCTGGGCGACGTCTATCCGGAGGATCCGCACGTCAACGACGCCGCGCGGATCGCCGGCGAGACGCTGCGGCGGTTGCGCGCCGGCTCGATCGTGATCCTGCACGACGCGAGCGTCTTCGGCGACGCCTCGCGTTCGCCGACCCTCGAGGCCGTGGACCTGATCCTCGACGCCGCCGCGCGCATGGGCCTGCGCGCCGTGTCGGTGCGCGAGTTACGCGAGGCGCCGGGGCCCGCGGGCTGAAGGCCGCGCGGGGCGCCGCGGACGCGGCCTTCAGCTCTTCGCGCCGCCCGCCGGGCGGCTCACCACCGCGCACTCGTTGCGGCCCAGCTCCAGCTCGTCGGCTTCGCGCCCGGTCAGCTCGCGCAGGCCGACGTTGACCGCCTTGATCGTGCGGTAGCCCTCGGGAAACGCCGACGGCTGGCCGGCCCAGGCGATGAACGCGTCGCGCTCCGCCATCGCCAGCGCCTCGTTCGAGCGCAGCAGCTCGCCGAAGGGCGCCGCGATCGCGCGATCGGCGCGCCGCTCGCGCTCGGAGGAGTAGTGCGCGGGCAGCACGAGCGCGCCCGCCGGCCATTCGCGCCGCGCGCGCCCGACGCTGCTCCACAGCACCGGCGCCCACTCGGCCGCGCGCCCGGCCAGGTCCGGGCGGCCCAGCGACTCGACGAACACGAAGTCGCCCGTGAACGCGTGCGAGTCGCCGAGCAACAGACTGACGCTGCCCTCGGTGTGGCCCGGCGTGTGATGAACCGTCAGCGTGGCGCGTCCGACGCGAAGCTCGTCGCGGTCCGACAGCGCCTCGAAGCGCAGCCGGCCGGGCGTGCCGTCGTAGGCGTAGGCGGAATCCGCCGGGTGCAGGCGGTAGGGAGCGCCGCTTTCGCGCGCGAGCGCCGGCGCGCCGCTGATGTAGTCCGCGTGAACGTGCGTGTCCACGACCGCCGTGACGCGTGCCTGCGATTCGTGCGCCGCCGCGAGCACGGCGGAAAAATCGCGCGGCGGATCGATCACCAGCGCCTCGCCGTCGCTGACCAGCAGGTAGCAGAGCGCGCCCTTGCCCACGCGGTCGAACTGCACGAGCCGGTCGAGCGCCGGCGGCGGCTCGATCGGCCGCGCGACCAGCAGGTTCATCCACGCCGCCATGCCGCCGCGCAGCGAGAAAGCCTGAAGCCCCAGCGCGCGCAGGTGCGCCGCCGACGCGCGGCTCTGGTTGCCGTGGCCGCAGACCACCGCCACCGGCCGGTCGGCGGCGAGCCCGAAGCCCCCAAGGCTCATGCTCGCATTGAGCGCCGAAGCCGGCAGGTTGTGAAAGTCCCCGCCCGTCGCCATCTCGATGTGCCCCGACGCGACGCGCTCGGGGCCGCGCACGTCCACCACCTGCATGCCGCCGCCCGCTTCGAGCGCCGCGTGCAACTCGGCCGCCGAGATCTCGGGAGCGCCGGGAACCGCGTCGTTCATGCGCATCCTCCTGAGCGTCTGAAGCTACCTCAGGCTGGCGCATTCGCCACGACCTTTCCAGCCGGGCTACGCTGTCGCGCATGAGCCAACGCCACGTCGTCGTGATCGGCGCCGGCGCCGCCGGGCTGACCGCCGCCATTCGCGCCGGCGAAGCCGGCGCGCGCGTCACGCTGCTCAATGCGCACCCCAGGGTCGGCCTCAAGATCCTCATGAGCGGCGGCACCCGCTGCAACGTGACGCACGCGCGCGTCGGCGAGCAGGACTACTTCGGCGGCTCGCGCCACGTGATCGCGCGCATCCTGCGCGCCTTTCCGCCCGGGCGGACGCTCGAATGGTTCCGCGACGATCTCGGCGTGCCGCTCAAGCTCGAGGAGACCGGCAAGTACTTCCCCGTGAGCGACGACGCCCAGACCGTGCTTGACGCGCTGCTCGCGGCATGCGCGCGCGCCGGCGCCGAAGTGCGCGGCGGCGCGCGGGCCGTGCGGCTGGAGCAGGTGGAGGGCGATGCGGGCGGTGAAGCCGGAGGCGACGCTGGCGGAAACGCGGACCGCTATCTAGATGTAGGCGCCGACCGTTCCACCGCGCAACAGCGGCCCGTTTCGGCCGCGCCAGGAGCGGCTCGAACGCGGTTTCGCGTCGGCGTCCAGCGAATCGCCGACAGCGCCGCGCTCGGCAGCGCCGTCGCGCCCTCCGGCCAGCTCGCATGGCCGCTGCCCGAGATCGCCCCCGACGAATGGCTCGACGCCGACGCCGTCATCGTCGCGACCGGCGGCCTTTCGTTTCCGCGCACCGGCAGCGACGGCACCGGCTACGCCTTGCTGACGTCGCTCGGCCACACGCTCGTGCCGCCCGTGCCCGCGCTCACGCCGCTCGCCTCGCCCGACCCGTTCTGCATGGGCGCGCGCGGCGTGACCGTGCACGCCGCGCTCACGCTGTGGGTGGACGGGAGGAAGCAGCAGACCTGCGAAGGCTCGCTGCTCTTCACGCACTTCGGCGTGAGCGGCCCCGTCGCGCTCGATCTGTCGCGCCACTGGCACCGCGCCGAAGGCCACGCGCGGCGCGTGACCATCAACTTCCTGCCCGGCTTCAGTCCCGAAGCGCTGGCCGACGAATGGATCGCCGCCGGCGAGCGCCGAAGCGGACGGGGCTCGCGCTCGTTCCTCGGTGCGCGGCTGCCCGAGCGGATCGCCGACATGCTGACCGCCGAATCCGGCCTGGGCGGCGTCGCCATGTCCCAGACCCCGAAAGCGCGCCGTGCGCAGATGCTGCGCCTGGTGGTGGAGCGCGAGTTGGAAGTGACCGGCACGCTGGGCTACGAAAAGGCCGAAGTCACAGCCGGCGGCGTGCCGCTGGCGGAGGTGGACGCGTCCACCCTGGAATCCCGCGTCGCGCCCGGATTGTTCCTTTGCGGTGAGGTGCTGGACGTGGAGGGACGGCTGGGAGGGTTCAACTTCCAGTGGAGTTGGTCATCCGGGACCGTCGCGGGGCGAGCTGCCGCCAAGAAGTAGTGCGTCGTAAAATGTTGGCGTGTAGTGAGTTCATGAGATGTACTGCGCGGGGTCAGCGAGCGCACGTCGGTTGGGTAGACGGGCAAAGACGCCAAACTGTGTCACTTTTGTGTCAGTCGTGGCGGAAAGGCCGTGTCAGGCCTTCTCGGATGCGCCCTGGAACGCCGCCAGCTTGCGCACTGCGTCCGCGAGGTCCGTCTCCGAGACGATCGCGTAGCGGCGGTAGACCGACTCCGTCATGTGGCCAGTGAGCTTCATGGCCACGGAGCGCGGGACGCCTGCGCGCTCGAGGTTACGAACGGCGCTGCGCCGCAGGTCGTGAACCAGCTTGCCCGGTTGCCCTGCTTCTCGACAACACCGCATCCAGACGTCTCGGTGGTCACCCAGCGGCTTGCCGTCCCGCCAGAAGACCCAAGGCACGATTCGATCGTGCGCCTTCTGCCATGCGTCCGTCCGCTTACGCTGGATCTTCAGCAGCTTCGCCAGTGCCGGGAATGCCGCAAACGGGAAGCTGCGGCCCTCGCGGTTCTTCGTCGTGCCAGGCTCCAGGCGCACGATGCCGGCGCGGAAGTCGACTTGCGCCCACGTCAGCGACTTCACCTCGCCGATTCGCCAGCCGGTACGCCACGCGAACTCGATCGCGGGTGCGTACCAGTCCGGGAGGCGCTGCAGGACTCGATTCACCTGTTCGTCCGTGAAAAAACCCTTGCGGACGTTGTCCAGCTTGATCACCGGGAGCGGCGGTCGCAGCGGCAGGATGCCCGCCATCGTGCCGAGCTTGAGCATGCGCCCGAGCGCGGCAACCTCGTGGTGCACCGTGCCCGGTGCAGCGCCGGCTTCAAGGCGCTTCGAGACGTAGCGGGATACCGAGTCGTAGTTGATGTCGACGGCGGGCAGGCGCTCGAAGGTGGGCCGAAGGTGCTTGATCGCGTGCTCGACGCGGTCCCACGTGCGGTTCTGCTTCTGCCGGTAGTCGGCCTGGATGAGCGTGACGAGGTCATCGAACGTGACCTTCTCGGCGTCACGGCCGACCTTTCCGCCACGGCCCATCTCGGCCACACGCTTGCGGAGGAGCCGTGCCGCATCTGCGCGCACCTGGGAGTGCGAGGACTCCCGGTACAGCTTTCCGCGCGCCGAGTACTGGATCCACCAGACCTGGCCGCGGCGATAGAGGGTGCCGAGACCGTACGCCTTCATGATCGCTTGGGCTCCTTGCGCTTGCGACCGCGGCGCTCCAGCCATTCACCAAGCGCCCGTCGCACGAGCTCGGTCATGACCGTGCTCTCCTCGATCGCGGCGATCGCGAGGCGACGGTGCATCCTCTCTTCGAGCGCCACGGTCGTGACGCGCATGCCCTCGCGGGACTCGGCTCGAACGCGCTTGGCCATGGCGCTATGATACCGTACCGCGGCAATCAGGCAGAGATCTCAGTTGTCCAGCCGAATCCTGGACGAGTCCCGGGAGACTTCGATGGCCTTCAAGAAGATCAGCGGGGAGCTTAGGGCACCAGATGATCCTGAGGTGCTGTTTCGCGACCTCCGCGGGCGGAAGATCCAAGGGCTTCTTTCGCAACAAGCCGACGTGCTTCGAGAGTACGCAAGGGTCGGCGTAGGACTCGACGACGTGGCCATCCAGCTTCCGACCGGGAGCGGCAAGACACTTGTCGGCCTTCTGATTGCGGAGTGGCGGAGGCGCAAGTTCGGTGAGCGGGTCCTGTATCTTTGCCCGACTCGTCAGCTGGTGAATCAAGTTGTGGCCAACGCCACTGCGAAGTACGGGCTGAAGCTCAATGGATTCACGGGCTCCAGGCGCGACTTCGATCCAGCTAGATCCTCCGAGTACGTCTCGGCAGAAGCCGTTGGCGTGGCGACCTACAGTGCGATCTTCAACAGCAACCCGTTCTTCGAAGATCCACAGGTCCTCGTTTGCGATGACGCACACGCGGCGGAGAGCTACATCGCGTCGATGTGGTCGCTCCAAATCCTCCGTCGAACGCACGAGACGTTGTACGTCAACGTCTTGTCGGCGCTCAAGGACACTCTCGAGACGACTGACTACCAACGTTTACGGTCAGAGGACCCAACCCATTGGGACGAGCAGTGGATTGAACTGATTCCTGGGCCCAAGCTCGACGCCGTAGTGCCCACACTTGAAGGATTGCTCGACGCGCACTGTACCGATGACGTTCACCGCTACGCCTGGAGTGAACTGAAGGGGCACCTAGCAGCGTGCAACCTATTTGTCACGCCGCGTGAGCTCCTGATCCGCCCGCTCGTGCCGCCGACGTTTCAGCACTCCCCGTTCGCCGGCGCAGCACAGAGGGTCTACATGTCTGCCACGCTCGGCGCGGGTGGCGATCTTGAGAGGATCATGGGCAGAAGGGCGATCCAACGGATCAACCCTCCTGCCGGATTCGAGCGGCAAGGAGTGGGACGACGGTTCTTTCTCTTCCCGGGTCGATCCCTTGAACCCGATGCGGCCAACGCGATGGTTCGCGAACTGATCGATGAGGCGCCACGGACCTTGTACCTCGTCCCATCTGATGCGCGCGCGGCAGAAGTCCGTGACTCGCTGGCCACGCTAGCAGACCTGCACTTCTTTGACGGCCGTGGGCTTGAGAACTCCAAAGCGAGCTTCGTCTCCGCGAACCGCGCGATTGCACTGGTCGCGAACCGTTACGACGGCATCGACCTCAACGGTGACGAATGTCGGCTGTTGATCTTCGATGGCTTTCCCGGAACGACAAACCTGCAGGAAAAGTTTCTCGTTACTCGGATGGCGGCGGGCGTGATCTTGGATGAGCGAGTCGGGACAAGGCTCGCACAAGGGTTTGGGCGTTGCACCCGCTCGGACACTGACTACGCGGTTGTGGTCGTGGTTGGAGAGAGCATCTCGAAGCACCTACTGAAGGCTGAAAGAAGGGCGCACTTCCATCCTGAACTTCAAGCTGAGATAGAGTTCGGTTTGGAGCAGTCGAAGGACGTGGCCGGGTCCGAAATGCTCGCAAACACCAAGACCTTCCTCGCGCAAGGTGAGGAGTGGCGGTCAGCGGAATACCAGCTTCTGGGCATTCGGGATGCGCGCACGAGGGAGCCCCGGGCAGGTGAGACGGATCTCGCTACGGCCGTGGGGCACGAAGTCGAGTATTCAGAGAAGCTCTGGAATGGAGATCATCAGGGAGCCTTGGCGTCAGCAGAGTCCGTGCTGGGATTCCTCAACGCCGATCCGCTTCGGGGGTACCGCGCACTTTGGAACTATCTTGCGGGATGTTGCGCGTGGCGGCTTGGCTCAAACGATTCGGATGGGTTCCGCGGTCGCGCGAGGGAGTGGTTCCGGCGCGCCGCCGCGGCCGCAACTGGTGTGCGGTGGCTGCACGAGGTAGCGCGCATGACGGCCGTGGAAGTGCTGGAGACGGATACGACTCAGCAGGCCTTGATGGAGCAAGTGGCATGTGTCGAGGCACAACTTGAGCGCTTGGGGATCGTAAACAACCGAGGATTCGAGGCGGAGCTCCTCGGCGTCACCATTGGACTGGGCGGCGGCGCAACTCCTGCCTTCGAAAGGGCCCACGCTCTTCTGGGCAAGAACCTCGGATTCGAGTCAGGCTGCGAGTCGGGGCCAGCAGAGCCTGACGCTTGGTGGCGCGTTAGCGCGAATGAGTACATTGTGTTCGAGGACCATGCTGACGCACTCCAAACATCCTCGATCTCAGTCAAGAAGGTTCGCCAAGCGGCATCGCACGAAGCGTGGCTCAGAACCAGGCGAGGGCTTCCGGACTCGGCGAAGGTCGTTGTTGTGATGATTTCGCCCTGCTGCGAGGTTGATCGGGAGGCCCAGCCCTTGGGTCGAGAAGTAGGGCTTTGGGCTCTGGCCGATTTCAGAGCGTGGGCGCAGAGAGGGCTGGAGTGCATTCGTGGGCTGCGGAGCAGTTACCCCGGGCGCTTGGACCTCGCTTGGCAGGCTGACGCGGCTGAACGGCTGAAGCAGAGTGGGTGTGATCCACAGTCCATTCTCGCGCGAGTGACGCGAGTCAAGATCGAAGACCTACGCGCTCGTGGCTAGGTCGTCGCAAGATTCCCAAGCAGCATAGTCTCTGAAGCCGAGGATGCTGCTGGCCGCAGGCCGCCATCGACGCAATCCATTCGAGTGATAGCGGCGCGCTAGACCTGCGACGCCGCGGTGAGGTCGCCACAGATGCACTGGGTCGGTCCCGCAGCAAAGGAAGATGCGAGCGCCACGCTCGAGAAGCGCCTCTGGGACGCTGCGGACCAGTTCCGCGCGAACTCAGGACTCAAGGCTCAGGAGTATTCGGGGCCGATTCTCGGTCTGATCTTCCTGCGATTCGCCGAGGTACGCTTCACAGCCCAGTACGCGAAACTGGCGAAGAGTGGCGCCTCGTCGCGCCGCGGCAGTCGTGTCGAGGATCCGGCTGCCTATCATGCCGACGGCGTACTCTTCCTGGGGTCTGAGGCTCGGTTCGAGTACCTGCTAACCCTGCCCGAGCGCGCCGATGTCGGCGCCAAGGTCAACGCGGCCATGCGGGACGTGGAGAAGCACAATCCACAGCTCGCCGGCGTGCTTCCGAAGACCTACAACCTGTTCACCAGCGCGCTGCTCAAAGACCTGCTCAAGAAGGTCTCCGAGATTCCGGCGACGATCGACTTCGACGCCTTCGGGCGCATCTACGAGTACTTTCTCGGTGAGTTCGCCCGCACAGAAGGGCAGAAGGGCGGCGAGTTCTACACGCCGGCCAGCATCGTCAGGCTGCTCGCCGAGATCATCGAGCCCTTCCACGGTCGCATCCTCGACCCCGCGTGCGGTTCCGGTGGCATGTTCGTGCAATCGGCCCGTTTCGTCGCCGAGCACCAGAAGAACCCAGCTGCCGAGCTCGCGATCTGCGGTGTCGAGAAGACGGACGAGACCGGGCGTCTCTGTCGCATGAACCTCGCGGTTCATGGTCTGGAGGGCGACATACGCCACGGCGGCAACGTCAACAGCTACTACGACGACCCGCACAAGGCCACGGGCAAGTTCGACTTCGTGCTCGCCAACCCGCCGTTCAACGTGAACGCGGTGGACAAGGAGCGGCTCAAGGACATGGTCGGCCCCGGTCGCCGCTTCGCATACGGCGTGCCGAAGCCCGACAACGCGAACTACCTCTGGATCCAGCTCTTCCATTCCGCGTTGAACGCCAAGGGCCGCGCCGGCTTCGTCATGGCCAACTCGGCGTCAGACGCCCGGTCATCCGAGCAGGACATCCGCCAGCTGCTCGTCGAAGCGAGGGCCGTGGACGTGATGGTCGCCGTCGGCCCCAACATGTTCTACACGGTGACGCTGCCCTGCACGCTGTGGTTCCTCGACAAGGGCAAAGCGAAAGCGCCCCGGGCGGACACGGTGCTCTTCATTGACGCGCGCCATATTTACCGGCAAGTGGACCGCGCGCACCGCGACTGGACGTCTGGCCAGATTGGGTTCCTCGCCAATCTCGTGCGTCTCTACCGCGGCGAAGCCCCGGACTTCACCTACGGTGGCGATGAGGTCGAGGCGAAGCTCAAGGAGGTGTTCGGCAAGAAGCCGAAGTACGGTGACGTCCCCGGCCTATGCCGCGCCGCGACGCTGAAGCAGATTGAAGCGCAGGGCTGGTCGCTCAACCCTGGCCGTTACGTGGGTGTCGCGCCAGGCGAAGACGTGAGCGACGAAGACTTCAAGGCGCAGCTCGAAGTGCTGAACGAGGAGCTCGAGGCGCTGAACGCGCAGGCGCGGGAGCTCGAGGCGAGGATTGCGCGGAATGTCGCCGAAGTCCTGGAGGGGCGGTGATTCACCGTCGCAGGATCAGAGATCTGATCGCCGATGGGGCCATTCTCGAGATTCAGGATGGCAATCATGGCGAGAAGCACCCGACCGAGGCGGACTATGTCCTGGACGGCATACCCTTCCTGATGGCCCGTGACTTCCACGGTGGACGCGTCGACATTGCGGGTGCGCGAAAGATCCCCAAGGCTCTCGGTGACAAGCTGCGAATCGGCTTCGCTCGAGCTGGTGACGTACTGCTCACGCACAAAGGCACCGTCGGGCTGGTCGCCATGGTGCCGGAAGTTCAGGACTACGTGATGCTCACGCCGCAGGTTACCTACTACCGCACCAACCCAGCGGCGCTGCTCAACACGTACCTCAAGTATGCGTTCCAGTCGCCGTTCTTCCGGCACCAGCTCGAGTCGTACTCGGCCCAATCAACTCGGCCCTACATCGGAATAACGGCGCAGAAGGACCTTGAGCTGGAGATGCCGCCACCGCGGCTCCAGCGACGGATCGCGGACACCCTTTCGGCCTACGACGAGCTGATCGAGAACAACCAGCGTCGGATCGAGATCCTGGAAGAGATGGCGCGCCGGATCTACCGCGAGTGGTTTGTCTACTTTCGCTTCCCCGGCCACGAGAACCACCCCCGAGTCCCTTCGCCCCTTGGTGAGATCCCGAAAGGTTGGGGCGTGAGAACGCTCGGTGAGATTGCGGAGGACGTACGTCGCAACGTGCCGAAGGGTCCGCTTGAACTTCCGCGGCCGTACGTCGGCCTCGAGCACATCCCGCGTCGCTCGCTGGCTCTGGATGCATGGGAGATGACTGCTGAGCTCGGCTCGAACAAACTGGAGTTCAAGAAGGGGGAAGTGCTCTTCGGGAAGATCCGGCCCTACTTCCACAAGGTCAGCGTTGCGCCGTTCGATGGCCTATGTTCGGCTGACACGATCGTCATTCGTGCGCGCCAGCCAGAGCACTACGCAGTCGTCGCAGCCTGTGTCTCCAGCGACGAGTTTGTTGCTGAGGCCAGCGCAACCGCCAACGGCGCGAAGATGCCGCGCGCAAACTGGGGGGTGTTGGAGAAGTACCAGGTGGTCGTGGCCTGTGGTGAAGTTGCGGAGGAGTTTTCGTCGACGATGACCGGGCTGATTGAGCAGCAGCAGGCGCTTGTCCAGCAAGTACAAGTCCTCCGCCGCACGCGCGACCTGCTTCTCCCGCGCCTGCTGTCCGGCCACATCAAACTCGACGCCGCCTGAGCGATGACCCCTCACGCCTACACCGAAGACCAGCTCGTTGAGCAGCCCGCCATCGGGCTCTTCGCCGAACTTGGCTGGCGGACGGTGTCGGCGATGGAAGAGATCCTTGGGGCGGGCGGAACGCTCGACCGCGAGACCAAGGGCGAGGTCGTGCTCACGGGACGTCTGCGCGCCGTGCTGGTGCGCTTCAATCCCGCCCTGCCCCCGGAGGCCATCAACACCGCCGTCGATGAGCTGACGCGTGACCGCTCGGCGATGAGCCTGGAAGCGGCCAACCGGGAGCTCTACCGGTGGCTCAAGGACGGCCTGCCGGTATCGGTGCCCGACCCGGAACACGGCGGGCAAAAGCCCGAGCGCGTGCGCATCGTGGAGTGGGAGCATCCGGAGCAGAACGACTTCCTGCTCGTGAGCCAGTTGAGCGTGGTCGGCAACCTCTACACCTGCCGGCCGGATCTCGTCGGCTTCGTCAATGGCCTGCCCTGGGTTGTGGTGGAACTCAAGAAGCCCGGCGTGCCAGCGCGAGCGGCCTTCGACGAGAACTTGACGCATTACAAGCAGGAGATTCCCCAGCTCTTCTGGTTCAACGCGCTGCTCATTGCCAGCAACGGCACCGACAGCCGCGTAGGGTCTCTCACCACCGACTGGGGCCGTTTCTTCGAGTGGAAGCGGGCCGAGCGTGAGGACGAGCCTCGCCGGGTCTCGCTCGAGACAATGCTTCGCGGCACCTGCGACCGCACGCGGCTGCTGGACCTGGTCGAGAACTTCACGCTCTTCTCCGAGCATAAGGCGGGGTTGGTCAAGGTAGTCGGCCAGAACCACCAGTTCCTGGGCGTCAACAACGCCATCGCCGCGATGTTGGAAGCCCGAAAGCTCGGCCATGGCCGAGGAGGCGTCTTCTGGCAGACGCAGGGCAGCGGCAAGAGCTTCGCGATGGTCTTCTTCGCGCAGAAGGTGCTACGCCGAATCACAGGCAACTGGACGTTTGTGGTGGTCACGGATCGAGTCGATCTCGATGACCAGATCGCCAAGACGTTCAAGGCCGTGGGCGCGGTGTCCGAGGCCGAGAGCAAGGAATGCCATGCCCAGAGCGGCGAGGAACTGCGCGGGCTCCTGCGCGGCAACCACCGCTATGTCTTCACGCTGATCCACAAGTTCCAGTCGCCCGAGGTGCTGACCGACCGCGCGGACGTCATCGTGCTGACCGACGAAGCCCACCGCAGCCAGTACGACACGCTGGCGGTCAACATGCGCGCCGCGCTGCCCAAGGCGACGTTCCTCGCGTTCACCGGTACACCTCTGATCGCAGGCGAGGAGCGCACCAAGGGCGTATTCGGCGACTACGTGTCGATCTACGACTTCCAGCAGTCCGTTGAGGACGGCGCCACCGTGCCACTCTTCTACGAGAATCGCACGCCTGAGCTGGAGCTGGTGAACCCAGCGATTAACGACGACCTCTACGCTCTGATTGAGGATGCGTCACTCGACCCCGAGCAGGAGGACAAGCTCGAACGCGAGCTGGGCCGGCAATACCACCTGCTCACGCGCGACGACCGGCTGGAGACCGTGGCGCGCGACATCGTCCGGCACTTCCTCGGCCGGGGATTCGTGGGCAAGGCCATGGTCGTCTCGATCGACAAGGCCACGGCTCTCCGCATGCACGACAAGGTGCGCAAGCACTGGGATGCGGAAGCCGAGCGCGTCAGGCGAGAGCTGGCTCGCTATGACCTGAACGATGGCCAACGAGCGGCACTGGTTGCGCGGCAGGACGTGCTGGCCACGACGGACATGGCGCTCGTGGTGTCCCCCGGGCAGAACGAGATCGCCCAGATGAAGGCGCTTGGGCTGGACATCGAACCGCATCGCCGGCGAATGAACGAGTCGCAGCCCGGGCTGGACGAGAAGTTCAAGGACACGGACGACCCGCTCCGGATCGTGTTCGTGTGCGCGATGTGGCTCACTGGCTTCGACGCGCCGAGCTGCTCGACGGTGTACCTGGACAAGCCCATGCGGAACCACACGCTCATGCAGACCATCGCCCGGGCGAACAGAGTGTTCCCGGGCAAGCACAGCGGCATCATCGTCGACTACGCGAACGTGTTCGCGTCGCTGGAGAAGGCGCTGGCGATCTACGGCACGGGCACGGGCGGCGAGCGCCCCGTGCGCGACAAGCAGCAGCTCGTGGCGGAACTGCGGACCGCCATCGAGAACGCCACGGCATTCTGTTCGGGGCACGGCGTGCATCTTGCCGAGATCGAATCCAGGCCGGTCGGGAGCCTGGAGCGGCTTCAGAGGGTGGACGACGCGGTGAACGCGCTGGTATCGCCCGATCCCGTGCGGCGCGACTTCCTTGGGCACGAGCGCTACGTCGGGACGCTCTACGGCGCGGTGAAGCCCGATCCCGCGGTCCTCGAGTTCGCGGTGCGCGTCTCGGGTCTCGCGGCGATCGCGCAAGCGATCCGCGCCAAACTCAATCCCGATCCCGCCGACATCTCAGGCGTGATGGGCGCGATCGCGTCGCTGCTCGACGAGTCGATCGTCGGCACAACGATCCGGGACGCCGGCCCGCCAGCCATCGACCTCTCGAAGATCAACTTCGAGGCACTGGCCGAGCGGTTCAAGAAGTCGAAGCACCCCAACACGGACCTCGAGGTGCTGAAGGCGGCGATCCAGGCACAGCTGGAGAAGCTGATCCGGCTGAATCGCACGAGGACCGACTTCGCGGAGAAGTTCGCGGAGTTGATCGAGAGCTACAACGCGGGAAGCCGCAACATCGACGCGTTGTTCGAGGAGCTGCTCCGGTTCACGCGGAGCCTCGATGTCGAACAGACCAGGCATGTGCGTGAAAACGTGTCGGAGGAAGATCTCGTCATCTTCGACATCCTGACTCGCCCGGCGCCAGAGTTGTCCGGCGAGGAACGAGCGGAAGTGAAGAAAGTGGCGCGCGAGCTGCTGGAACGGGTCAAGGGCCTGTTGGTCTTGAACTGGCGCAAGAAGGCAGCAGCGCGCTCGACGCTTCGTCTGGCGATCGAGGACGCCCTCGATGCCGGCCTTCCGCGTGCCTACACGCCGGAGCTCTACCAGCAGAAGTGCTCGGCCGTGTTCGAACACGTCTACGAGAGCTACCCGGAGCGTGGCGAGGGCGTTTATGCGGCTGGAGCGTAGGGTGGTCTAGGCGGATCGCGCATAGGTGCTAGGGTGAGATCAGGCATCGAAAAGGCCTGAGATTCGAGGAGCCAAGTTCGAAGATCATCAGCGATGGTCCACCAGACCCGGGTTTCTTTCGCAAACTCCTGGTTCTCCGCGAAAGTCAGCCAAAAGCGAGAGTTCGAGATAGAGACTCACGACACCGCCAAGACAGCGGTGTCCTGCAATCATCAGTTGGGACTCGAACTTCCGGATAACTCGGCTAACACGTTGGCCTGCCTTCTCTTGTAGGCGCACTTACCGGAGTGATCTTCCGTGGTGAATACATTTGCATCCCCCACGGGGGGAGGGGCATCATAGGACGCACGGGAGGATCCACACATGGCCACGAAGACCACTTCCACGAAGCAACTGAAGAGCACGTCGTCCGCATACCTCACGAAGGACATGCGCACTGACCTTTCCGCCCGCTTGGCACGGATCGAAGGTCACGTGCGCGCTGTCCGCGAAATGCTCGAGGAAGATGAGTCCTGCGAGGACTTAATGACGCAGCTTGCCGCGGTTCGCGCCGCGACCACTCAGGCGATCGTCAAGCTATTTGAAGGTCACATGGAGACGTGCGTGACAACCTGCGTCCAGACAGGGAAGGGTCAGGCGGCGCTCGGCGGGCTGAAGGGCGCGTTCACGACGCTGCTGCGACAAGTCTAGGCCGACACATTCTTCGGGTCATCAACGTCAGGAGAACTCGACATGCGGAAGCTGATCGTGGGTGTCGCTCTACTGCTGACGACGGCAAGTGGCTACGCAGCGTTCACTGCCGATCATCGCGGTCTCTCGTCTTGTTCCCCCAAGGCCCAGGCCACCGCTGGTGATTCGTGCACCTCAAGCGCAGGAGCTGCCGCCTGCGAGGCCCCCAAGGGAAAGATCGCCAGTCACTTCGATCCGGCCATGTCCGGGGGGTGCCGTTTCGCCTGTGCGACGAAACTCAAGTACGACTCGAAGGACGTGATGGCACAGCCTGGCGTGAAGATTGGGCAGCTGACGCAATGCCCGGTAAGTGGAGTGGTCTTCGCCGTCGATGCGCATCGTCCGCACGTGCGGTTGGCCGACGGCGATTTCGTGACGTGCTGCGAACGCTGCGCGACCAAGCTGCGGCAGAATCCCCACCATTACTTGAAGGCCTGACCGGAGGATGCAGTCGTGAAGGATCGCAGCGTGTTTGTTGGTTCGCTGGTCGCCGGCGTGCTCGCCTCCGCCTGTTGCATCGGACCGCTCGTCCTTGGCGTCCTGGGGCTGAGCTCGCTCGGTCTGGGCGCAGCATTGGCACCACTGCGGCCGTGGTTCCTGGGCGTGACGGCCGCGTTTCTCACGATCGGATTCTACTTCGCCTACCGGCCGCAGCGCGCCGAGGCCTGTGCTCCGGGGGAGGCGTGCGCCAAGCCGGTCAGCCGCCGGGGGCAGCGCATCGGGCTCTGGGTGGTGACGGTAGCAACGGTCGCGCTTGCCAGCTACCCGAACTGGGGTGCACGACTAACGACATCGCACAACGCGTCGGCAGCAAGTCCTGCCGCGAACGCGGTCGTGGCGCTCGATGTGCACGGTATGACCTGCAGCGCCTGTGCGGGTGAGATCGAAGGCGAGTTGCGCAAGGTGCCCGGCGTCGTGCAAGCGACTGTGAGCTACGAGCGTCGACGCGCGGAGATCCGGCTCTCGGCCGCGCAGCCAAGAGTGCAACCGCTCATCGCGGCCGTCGAGAAGGCTGGCTACCACGCCACGCCGGCCAATCAGTGAACCGACCATAAGGAGCGATCCAGGGCCGTCCTCAAGTCCCGCGAGGAAATGGAAACCGTCGCTCAAGAACCGGCCCGGCTGAGTCCGGAGATCACTGCCAGTATCGCCAAGATGCGGCAGGTCGCGTACACGACCGGCGACGTGCCCAGCAAGTACAAACTCCTGACCGCCGCCGCGATGTCGGTCGTCATCCGCTGCGAGCCCTGCATTCGGGCTTACGTCGAATGGGCCGCCAAGCAGGGTGCCACTAAGGAGGAGATGGTTGAGTTCCTCAACGTAGCAATGACCATGTAGGGCTATCCGGGCGAAGAGTGGGCGCTCGAGGCTCTGACGGCCTACGACGAACTGATCGAAGGCCGCAGCGTCGAGAACAACGGCTGTTGCTCGCATTGAAACGCAGGAGGAGAACACAGATGAGCAAACGTCGCGTCCGGGTCGCGGTTGCAATGCTTGCGTTCACCGGCTGCGCGGTGATCGGTGCGTGCTGCGCGCCGTTGGCCTTTGCAGCTGGCGCCGGCGCAGCGCATCCGAAGTCCGCGGCCACGTCGCAAGATTCGAGCTTCATCAGTCCTACGCTCGAGTCTCACGTACGCACCCTGACACTGACGGTGGAGGGATTGCCGCGTCGTGGCGATTTCCTCTGAATGGGCTGTGTGGCGCGAGCCACCCGGTCCCTGGAAGGGACCGCCGGCGTCGAGCAGGTGACCTTCCTCCGAGAGTCCGAGCAGTTCCGCGTGACCGTCACGCCGCGCTTTCGCCTTCGCGAAGCGGCCTCGCACGTGCAGCGTGCCGGAGAGCTCCACGATCGACAGAACGGCGTCCGTCGCGGACCACCCTGGGTTCTCCGTCTCGCCGGGACAGCGAGTATCCACACTCGGGTGCCTTGACGGCCCTGACGAGGGTGCTACGGTGTATGTGAATAGATATTCAAATACGATTCCATGACATATCCTCTCGGGCGCCGTCGCCGGGTCAAGCACATCGGCTTCTACTGCATCGGCCCCACCGTAACTCCCGTCAGGATCGAGGCCTACCAGCGCAATCTCCGGCGTAGCCGATGGCTGGATCGCGTCCGCCAGCACCTCTTCCTCCTCGGCGCGCGTCGCCTCGACATCCTTTATCTCCTCACGCGCGAGTCTGAGCTGTGCGTGTGTGACCTGGCGGACATCCTGGGCGCTACCGTCTCCGCCGTCTCGCACCAGCTCCGGATCCTCCGCCAGCATGGGCAGGTCCGGTCACGGCGCGACGGGCAGACCATCTTCTATTCACTCACCGGACGAGCCGCGACGCTCGTTCGCAATCAGGAGAGAGCGTATGGACACGTTTGACTTCCTCATCCTCGGCGCCGGGGCCTCCGCCTTTGCCGCCGCGATCAAGGCCAATGAACTCGGAGCGAAGACCGCCATGGTCAAGGGGCCGCTGCCACTCGGCGGTACCTGTGTCAACGTCGGCTGCGTGCCGAGCAAATCGCTCGTCCGAGCAGCCGAGCTTGTGCACCTCGCCAGGTCGAGTCGGCGGCCCGGCGTCGAACTTGCGGTCAGCCGCTTTGACTTCGCCGAGGTGATCCGTGGCGAGCGGGAGCTGGTGGAGGCGCTGCGGCACCAGAAGTACGAGCTGGTGATGGAGCAGGCTTCGAACGTCACGGTCCTCGAGGGCGCGGCAGAGTTCCTAGACCAGAGGCGTGTCCGCGTCGGCGCCGAGGAGCTCAAGGCCGAACGCACCCTGATCGCCACGGGGTCGACGGCGGTGCCACCTCCAGTTCCTGGGCTCATCGAGGCGGGATTTCTCACGCATATCACGGCGCTGAGCTCGGAGCACTTGCCGAAGTCCATGCTGGTGATCGGCGGTGGGCCGGTGGGCCTGGAGTTCGCGCAGATCTTTTCCCGCTTCGGCACGAAGGTCACGCTGGCCGTCAAGGACCGCCGCCTGTTTTCTCGGACGGAGCCCGAACTCAGCCAACGGCTCGAAGAGGTGTTCGTCGGGGAAGGCATCACCGTGCTCAAGGAGTCTGAGGCAGTCAGCGTTGAGCGCCGGGGCAACCTCAAGGTCGTCAGGCTCCGCGGCCGCGCGGGCGAGCACACGGTTGAGGTCGAGGAAATCCTGGTCGCCACGGGCAAGAAGGCCAACACCAAATCCCTCAAGCTCGACCAGGCCGGCGTGAACGTCGATGCACGCCATGCCGTCGCGACCAGCCCGACCTTCCAGACAAGTACATCCCATATCTTCGCGGCCGGCGACGTGACGAACCTTCCGAACCGGCTAGAGACGACGGCCGGACGCGAAGGATCGTTCGCAGCAGAGAACGCCCTCCGAGGAACGTCGAAGATGATCGACTACCAGACCGTGCCCTGGACGGTGTTCACCGATCCTCAGCTCTCCGGGGTGGGACTGCTCGACGAGGAGACTGCGAAGCACGGCCTCTCGTGCACGTGCAACACGATCAGCTTCGAGCATATCGCCAAGGCCCACATTCTCGGCGACACGCGAGGAATCTCTAAGATGGTAGCGGATCGAAAGACCAGTCGCATCGTTGGCGTCCATATCCTCGCGCCAAACGCGGGGGACATCATTAACTCAGCCGAGCTCATCCTGAAGAACAACATGAGGATCGAGCAGGTACTCGACACCATGCCCATCTTCCCGACTCTCTCCGAGAGCCTGAAGATCAACGCCCTCTCGCTGGTGACGGATGTCTCGAAACTCAGCTGTTGCGTATGAGTTCGTGGCGTCCACCGATCATCCTCTCGGCTAGCCGGGCCGTATTCAAAGCGGGGCGGGGCTACCGTGTGTGGTTCCTGCCACTGGCGCACCTTATCTACGGCGCCTACGTGTCGTTGCCGGTGTGGCTCATTCCTGGCAACTACCTCCGTTTTCAGCTGCAGCTGCTGCGCGCCCAGGATCATGTGCTCTTCGTTGTCCTTGGCCTCGCCACGGCTCTGCTGGTCCTGAAGCAGGTCTTCCTGTTCCGGCGGACGCGCGGGACCGCAAGAATTACCGCTGTTGGACGGGGCGGCGTGGGCGTGTGGTCGGTGGTGTTCGGCGGTCTGCTGGCCACGGCCGCCTGTTCCTCCTGTATTGCTGTGTTCCTCGGCTTTCTGGGAGCGGGCAAGCACCTTGTTCATCGTCCGGCATCGGACGCCAGTCGTACTAGTGGCCTTCGCCGTAGTGCTGATCGCCCTGCTGACGACCGCCCGCCGTGTTCAGGGATATTGGGAGGAGTGCGAGCGAGTGCCCGAACAAGCGAAGCCATGAGGTTGCGTCGCACGTGGCTGATCGCCGGGAGCTTGGGAGCAGGAGTGCTCGTGGTTCTGCTGCTCCTTTCCGTACGAGTCGCTCGGCCGGAATCCACAGGCGGCACGGCATCCCTCGGCACGGACATCGGGCAAACAGCACCGGCCTTCGAGGTCACGACGACGGATGGCGCCATACTGCGGAGCAAGGATCTTAGCGGGCAGATCGTTATTCTGACTTCGGCGGCGGCCTGGTGCCAGACCTGTGCTCTTGAGGCGGAGCAACTGGCCAGCGTTTACAACCAGGAGGCGGCCCGCGGCGCAATAGTTCTTACCGTCGACATAGATCCGCAGGACACGCCGGCAGCCATCGACACGTTTCGCACGAGGATCCAGACGCCATGGGAGTACGCACAGGCGAGCGGGGCCGGGCAGCTCATCCGCGACTTCCGGTTGACTGGGTTCGAAATGACCTACGTTATCGACGCTCGCGGTATCGTGCGCTACCACGATGCTTCGATCACGGAGGCAGCGGAGCTCGTAACCGTCGTCGGGCGACTCCTGTAGTCCACAGGCTGCTCCATCGCCATTGCCTCAACCCCTCTACGCCGTAGCCGAATGCTCTGCCACACTTCCGTCATGCTTCGTCTCAATCTTCAAATCCGGTAGGCAAGACTCGGTCGTCTCGAACAGCCAAGTTCGAAGATCATCAACGATGGTCCACCAGCCCGGACTCGAAGCCGTCCCCGCCATCGCGGAGAACGGCTGTTTCGCTGAGTAGAGCGCAAATCGGTCGCGGACCTGCCAGTTCGAACCAATGGTCTGGACGATCTGCCGGCGCTGAACTGGGGTGCCGTTCCTTAGCGTTGCCGGGGCCCGACGGGAGAAGTCGAGGACCAGATCGAAGCGGGCGAGGAGTTCTGCGGGGCTCGCCTGCGGGCGAGCGAGTTGCTCCTGGATCGCCTCCTGCCGGGTGAGGATGTCGTTCCGGCGCTCGACGAATGTGCCATCGTCCACCAGGCCACGAATCCGCAGCGTGAGCAAGTTGTCCGCTTCGGCCTTCGCCTCGCGCAATGCCCGCTCAGCGGAGTCCCGCGATACTCCTCGCTGCGCAAGTTCTTGGGTGAGTGATTGTTCGAGCATTCGGCGCACCCACGATGCAATCCCCTCCGGTAGTTGCACTCTTTCGAGGTCGGCAGCGAGTTGTGCCTCGAAGGCCTGCTCGGGAAGAGTAGGCTGTGCGCAGCGCGCGTCGGCACGGTGTCTGTGGCAGCGGTAGTAGACATACCGCACGCCGGAGGGCTTGATGTGCTGCTCACCCACGAGTGTGCGACCGCATTCGGCGCAGGTCAGCAAACCCGAATAGGCGAACTCGTGCCGCTTCTTGCCCTTGTGCGTCACCCGGCCAAGTAGCTCCTGGACCCGCGCGAACTCCTCGTAGGTGACCATGGGCGGGTGCGCGCCCTTGAACGACTCACCGGATGTGAGTCGGATCGTGCCAGCGTAGTAGGGGTTTGAGAGCAGTGCGTAGAAGTGACTGTAGGACATGGGCCGCCCACCCTGGCGTGCTGTGCGCCGCGTCCGGAACTGCCACTGGTCGTTGAGTACGTGCAGCGCCTGGCTCAGCCGCATGGCGCCCGAGAGCACCAAGTCCCACGCACGCCGCATCAGGTCGAAGCGCTCGGGGTCCTTGACCACGGTCTTGGTGGCGCGGTCCTCGAGGTACCCGACTGGTGGCCGGAAGTTGGGCCAACCACGGCGAAAGCGCTCGCGGTTGCCGCGCGTCACGTTCTGCCGCAAATCGTCGATGTACTTTGTGGCCATCCCAAACTCGAACGTGCCGAGGAACCGGTCATTCCCGTCCGCGGTGTAGCAGCGCTCGGGCGTCACGACCTGCTCGATCTTGCGATCGGCGAGAGCCTGCAGGATGTGGCCTGAATCGAGCGGGTTTCGTGCGAGGCGATCCATCTTCCAGCAGAAGACCGAAGCGATCTCGCCGCGGTGAATCCGCTTCATCAGCGATCCGAACACGGGTCGGCCGGGAGCCTTCGCGGAATGGGCTTCTGTCAGAACCTCGGCCACAGCAGCACCCCGTCGCATGGCGAGGTCTTGAAGCTCCCGAATCTGCGAATCGATGGACAGGACCTGGCGGTCCTCGGATTCGGTCGACTTGCGGGCGTAGATGACGTGAACGGGCGATGGCATGCTGCCTATTCAGTAATTCCGGCTCCGCGCGTTGCCGTCAAGGGCCCGGCCTGTGGATAAGTCGAGCCCGATTGATCCTCCGGCAACGGGCCGAGGAGCATCCGGAAGAGTGCGAGCACTTCCGTGGCCCGATTCCAGGCCTCTTCGTGGCTCAACGACTCGCCGCACTCCATGTGGATAAGTTCTCGGAACTCATCGACGTCACCTCGTGTCAGGCCCAGCGCGAAGCGTTCGTTCGCGATGCCGTCTGATCGTGAGCACGCCACATTCGGGCGATCGGGGGAAGGGGAAGCGGACTTGGACATGCTCTGAGCCTGCCACCCTGTGGACAACTCGGGAAGTGGGGCGGACGCGTCAAACACGCTTCTGAGGGGTGGTCAAGCGCCACTTATCCACACGCTGGCGCGAAAACGGCGCGTGCCCCCATCTTGGCAGGATTCTATTAGCTTGTAGAGTGGCGGCATGCCGATCCAGAAGACCCCACGCCTCAACCAGCAACCGTCGCGCCACCCGAACCAGATCCGCAGCTACCGGATCGCGGCCGGCCTCAGCCAGCGCGACCTCGGCGCTCGTATTGGGCGCACCCGTTCGGTCGTCTCTGCGTGGGAGCGTGGGCGCTACCTGCCATCGGTAACCAATCTGTTCCTTCTCGCGAGAGCCCTCGACACGCTGGTCGAGTCGCTCTACTGGGGCCTGTACACGCAGGCCGGCAGCACCTTCGCGGAGGAAGTCCAGCCGCATACATGACGAGCGTCGCGCAACTTCACGACGTCCTGATTGGCGGGCTGCTCGCCGTGCCCGAGTTTCGGAGCAACGTCGGCGATGCCGTCTGGACGTATCTCGCACTCATCAAGGCCGCCAACTTCAATGGTGTGGTCAGCAAGCGCTCCGAGCAAGTCACTGCGGCGCTGATGATCGACGAGCCGGCGTTGCTCGCCGATCTCGCCAAGCTCACCGACCTCGGCCTGATCCGCACCTTGAACCCGGCTCCGTACCTTGTCATCCAGCTCGCATTGTGGCCTGGCAAGGTGGACTCTCCACGCGCAAGTGCGCCCGCTGCGAGCAGCGAAATGCGCCGCGCACAAGGTGAGGTTCCCGTCAGCAGCAGCGCTGCAGCAGCAGCTTCAGCATCACAGCCGGAGGTTGGGGGGCAGGGGGAAGGAGGCGAGTTGCTCGATCGTGTTCTCACGGTCCTCGGCCCCGAGGCAGATGTCGAGGAGATGCGCGACCTTCTCGGGGCGCATCCTGAGGAGACCGTTCGTCGCGCGCTCCAGCGCGTCGAGGCGACTCCCGCCCGGCAGATTCGTCGCTCCAGGACAGCTCTCTTCCGCTTCCTGCTCACCAAGCTAAGCCAACCCCATCGTGAACACGTCTAGCCCCATCACCCTCACCCTCGAGCGCCGCCTGATCGCGCACCCACAGGCAGTTCACCTGCGACGCATGCGCGCGGGTATCTGGCTCTACCTCGAGTTGTTGGCACGGCAGCCCGCCGGAGCTGACAGCTTCGAGGTGGAGCCAGCGTCGATCGGGCTCGAGATGGGACTCCCAGAGGGAACGGTTCGCTCGTGGCTCGGCCATCTTCGGAAGTCAGGCTACCTCGATGCCCAGCGGCTCAACGGCCATGTTCGCGTGACCATGCGGCGAGTTGAAGCGCCCACTCCCAGGACGGCGCAGGCTCCGGCGCCCGATCCCAGCCGCCTCTTCTCGGTGGTGAGCCTACAGAAGGCACTCGGTGAAGCGGGAGATGAGGAGCCATTACAGGCCGCGTTGAACCTCTACCCGGACCGCGTGATCCAGCGGGCACTGGCCAGAACGATGGCCGTCCCGGCGGAACGCATCCGTCGCTCACGAACCGCGCTTTTCATTTATCTCCTCAAACGCCATGCGCAAGACACCTGAGACCATCCTCGCCCTCGATCCCGGACTCCGCGAACTCGGCTACGCCGTCCTCGCCGGTCGCCGACTCGCCGCCAGCGGCGTACTCAACCTGCGAGACGTGCCGCGGACGCGCCGGCTTGCCGTAGCGCGCCAGCACGTGCAGCGGTGGGCAAACAGCCACAAGCCGACGGCGATCGTCGTGGAGAAGACGCACGCCCACCCGCTGCCGTGGCTGGACGACCTGCACAAGCTCACCCGCGCCGTTCGTCGCGTTGCGAGTCGGAAGTCGGCCACATTCGCTGGCTACGCGCCCCAGACCGTGCGCAAGGGCCTCGTCGGCAATGGCTGGGCCAGGAAGGCTGAGGTTGCCGTGGCCGTCGCACACCGCTTCCCGCAGCTCCGCGTGCATCTCACGCAGGACCGCCGCTGGAAGGAGCGGTACTGGTACAACCTCTTCGACGCGGTGGCGCTGGCGATTCATCACCAGCGGTCCTCGCAACCGCCCTCCCGCGGCCGGTAATCCGGTCGAAGTCTGCGATTCCGCCTTGCCGGAACGCCGCTGTCTCCATGGGGTCCGCAGGGAACCCAACACGGGCAGCCCGGGAGGGCATTTGAATACCTGTCACGAACCACCGTCATGCAACAGAACACCATCCTCGGAATCGATCCGGGAACCAAGGAGATGGGCCTCGCCATCATCCGCGATCGCCAACTCGTCTCGTTCGGCGTGCACACGCTGCGCAACGGGCACCGCCCACACGATGTCATCGGGCAAGCGCGGCGTATCGTGCTCGCCGCAATCGAGGAACACGGCCCGCAGGTCGTCGCCATCGAGAAGCCGTACGCGCTGCCCACCAAGCGGGCGGCACTCCTCTCGGTGATCGATCAGGAACTGCGAGGAAGGGCCGAGGATCTCGGACTGCGGGTCGTCGAACTGACGCCCGAGCAGGTGCGGCAGGTCGTCGTGGGCAACCCACGCGCAACGAAGATCGACGTGGCTGAGAGGCTCGTGGCCGGGGACTTCAAGCAGCTCTTTGATCTGGTCCCGAAGCGCCCCGCGCGGGCAGCGCTTGGGCTGCGTCCACGCGACAAGTACTGGCTCCACATGTTCGACGCGCTGGGGTTGGCGGTGGCGGCTGGCCGTCAGATGTAGAGCTTGAATGGGAGCGGATTGTGCTCCTTGAGTGGCGCTGCGGTCAGGACTTCGCCGACATGGTCGGCGAACCGCAGTGTGACCGGAAGGCCGTCGCCGAGTATGCACGTGTTGTAGTTGAGCTTGGTGAGCGCCAGGATATCGCCAAGCACTGTCCGAAGATCTGCAGAACCACGCAAGATGTCCACCCGAAGCGGGCGCGGCACCTCCCGGCCCACATAGGTGCGAAGGCGCGGAGTGAAACCTCGCGTCCACAGGTAGGCCGAGCGTGGATGCCGCAAGAGCGCCGTACCACGAAGGACTGGACGGGTGCCCAGTCGATAGAGCCGAAGGTCGAACTCGTCGCGGATGCGAATGCCCACGATGTTTGTAACCGCTGGGTCGACCGCCTCTTGGAAGCCGCTCCATTCCTCATGCTCGAAGAAGACCTTGCCATGCAGGAAGAGTTCCTTCGGCGGGGCTCCCGTCTTCTGGCGGTACGCCTCGACGGCAAGGGACACTAACTCGCGCGCGGCCGCCCGCGTGAGATGGAACTCACTGCGGCCGCGGGTCAACCACGGACCCACGGCACCGCGAAACACGATGCCGTCCCCGGAGTCGAGGAACATCTGAGCGGCGCAACACGCCGTGCGAGGGTCCTGATGCTTCAGATCCTGCTTGAACACGAGGCCCACGTAACAGACACCATCCCTGATGCGCTCGATCTTCCACGGCCGGCCTCCCGCCTTGTAGAACGCCGCAGTCGAAAGGCTCCAAGCGATCGCGGCTTGAAGCCCACTCTTGTCCCGTCCGCGTGGCGGCGGTGTCGCTCCGGGAGCGGCGAGGCAGAGCGTGCTCTCACGCACGATCTGGGTCGGAGCGTTGTGGTGCAGGAGTCGCGCCTTCAGTTGGTCGTGAAAGTCCACCTCGTAGCGGTGGATGTCGGCCAGCGCGTTGTCCTCAGCGAACAGTGATGGGGCACCCCAGAGCTTTCGGGCACGACTGGGGGAGAGGCTGCTAGGGGACGCGAGCTTCAACCCTGTCGCTATAGTCGAGCGGGGCCTGCAGTTCTCGTGGACCACATCGGGGATGACGACGTACCACAAGTCCACGGCGACGTCATCGCTTTGTAGCGCGGCAATGATGCGGTCGGAGAATAGTCCGACCGTCTTGAAGACCCGTTCGTGGCGGTCGCTCAAGAAGACGACCGCGTTGAGCATGGCCTCAGTGATCACGATCGCGGTTGTTGGCGTCGGCGCCCAAGGAATCCGGAACGCGCTTTCGAAGCCCGGAAACGGAGGGTTCGAGATGGGCGCTCCAGCATCCTGAAGCGGCCCCTGGATGCGCTCGACCCAGGCACGATAGAGCGCGAGACCGCCCTGAGTTCCGATAACGCCAACGCGTAGCCCGTATGGGCTCGCGGTCTCGAGTGGGCCGAACAATGTCAGCCCGTCGCGTGGATCCTCTACCGCCTGGCCGTGGCGGAAGCTGAGCGTCGGCTCTTCCAGGACGATGACGGACGGCCCAGGCGACTGGGCCGGGGCGCTTGCGTTGCGGCCCAGGTCAGACGAGCTCTTCCGAGTCGTCGGCCTCGTCGTCTTCGGTGTCGACGAAGTCTTCTTCGAGCGGCGGTCCCTCAAGATCGTCCTCATCGAAAGAAAGCGGACATTCAAACTGAAGCGGCAGCCGGCTCACCGGGATTGCGTCGCCTGCGCTCGTCGGAAGTGAAATCTTCTCATCACCTTCAGCCAACCAGGCCATGGAGCCGATGATTCGGTCCCGCCAGTCATCGTTCCACCAGTTGCGCCGCTGCGAGCGGCCAGCCTTGTGCATCCGCTCCTTGCTTGACCAAAGCACTCGTCCATCGTCTGAGAAGAGCAGGTGGGGCTTGATCGCGAAGCCGAGCGAGGGAGAGAGGATTGGTCGCGCCTCGAGCGCGAAATGCCAGTAACGAAGCCGTGGACCTTGGCCAGGCGTGGCCTTCTGCACCGTCTTGAAACCAACGACTTGCCGATAGCGGGCGCTTCCGTCGTCCAGCGCTCTGAAGGTGACACGGTTCTCTGAGGAAGTTCCATCCACGAAGTAGAAAGCCCGGCCACGATTGGAAAAGGCGTAGGTCGAGAGCCCCTTGGTTCTGACCATCTGGTCCCACGCCGCTGAGAGCAACTCAACGAGGCCTGCGCGTTCCTCGTCTTCCGTCCAGTACTTGCGGCGGGCTGGTGCTGCAGCCTCGTCAAGTTCCAACACTTCACTGCGCTGGATCGAAACAAAGGGTCCTAGGTGTCCGTCCAGCGCGGAGGCTGGTGCGAACGAGACGAGATAAGGATCCTTGCTGACGCAGTGCCAGGGTAGTGCGGTTGGAAGCGCGATCGGGCCAACGCCGACTGCAGGCGATGGGCGATAGCGCACGGTGTGAAAGTGCAACCGTACGGGACTGAGTATCGGAAACCAGTTCGAGACAAGCTGCTCCGGCTGCGAGCGTACGCCCATGGACGAACTGAAGCGTGTTCGCCACCACTTCGTCACGGTCTCCGGCCCGAACTGCGGTGCCTTCGGTACGCCGTCCTCCTCCAAGCGCTTCAAGAGCTGGGCGAGGCCGCGCGCCCAACTGGGCGAGAAGCTCAAGGATGTCAGACGCGTTAGGGCGATATTCGCCTGTCGCGGCGGGAGATCATCGATCGCCAAGGGCAGGATGAAACGGTCCAGCTTGTCATCGCGAGCCACATTTTCGGCGACTTGGAGCTCTTTGAGAGCCCCTTGCTTTGTGTTGGATGTGCGGCTGAGTACGAAGAGGAACTTGATCGAGCGAGTCCTGATCGCCACTTCGATGTCATTCCAGAAGTCTTCACCGCCCAGAAGCCGCGTTAGGTCGCACCACACCGGGTAGCCGGCGACGGCGAGCTGAAGCGCCAGCCATTCGGCAAAGGCGTTGTCCTCTGGATTTGCATGGCTGACGAATAGGATGTCGCGCATACCCTCAACCTGAACGAGGCCCTGCAATGCGTAGCGCATGCTCGCACCGACACTTGTCCACAATGATGCGTAGTCTAGCGCACGTCAGCCCCCCTACGAAGCTGATCACCAATGCCCTACGCTGACAACGCAGTTCGGAAGCGCTCGTGCCTCCGGCTCACCCGCCCCTTGTCAGGAGGCCTTCCATGAAGGCCGATCAGCAACTCGTCCGCACGGTCGATGTCCATGACCGCGTGGGCAACGTCGTCGGTTCCAAGGACGTCGTACTCTATGCCGGCCTGCTCAACCAGGCGCACGAGGAAGGCCTGCTCAAGGTCTGCACCTCGATCCTCCAGATCCCCACGGAGGAGAATGGTCGCCTCGCCATCGTCAAGGCCGAGGTCCAGACCGCGAAGGGACTCTTCGAAGCTGTCGGCGATGCTTGTCCCGAGAACGTCGATGAGTTCCTCGCACCGCACCTGATCCGCGTGGCCGAGACCCGGGCCAAGGCCCGCGCTCTCCGCGACGCCGTCAATGTCGGCGTCGTCTCCTACGAGGAGTTGGACGGCGTCAGCCTGAACCGGGACTCTAGCCCCGGGTCGGGTGCCCCGATCGCCGCCCGCTCACCTCGCCACTCCGGCAACGGCAACGGAACTGCGCGCTCGCGCAGCAACGGCCACAGCCGACCGCCCCGGTCGAGCAATGGCAACGAGCCGATGTCCGAAGCGCAGCGCAGGTACCTGTTCCGCATCATGTCGGGCCAGGGATTCCAGAAGGAAGCCGCCGAGAATCGCCTGAAGGACCTCTTCGAGGTCTCGGATCTCGCCGAGATCACGAAGGTGGCCGCCACGAAGATGATCGACGAGCTCCTGAACGCCGCCCCCGGCAACGGGAACGGCGGGAATGGAGCCGAAGCGCGTCATCTCCGTTAGCCAGGTCAACACCTACCTCGGCTGCCCTCTCAAGTACCGCTTCCAGTACATCGACAAGATCCCGAGGCCGTGGCGGGTCGCCTCCATGGCATTCGGCACGTCGGTGCATGCCGCCGT
Organism: Candidatus Eisenbacteria bacterium; assembly: GCA_020847735.1. Lineage (NCBI taxonomy): Bacteria > Candidatus Eiseniibacteriota > Candidatus Eiseniibacteriota bacterium. The sequence continues at coordinate 115,907 of JADLBL010000008.1, read as the reverse complement.
CGAGTGGTTCCACAAGGAGCGGCTCGCCGGGCGCACGGCTGACATGGCCGAAGTCCTCAAGGTCTTTGACGCGGACTGGTACGCACAGAACGTGGAGCCGCTCGTCTTCTCGGAGCGGGAGTCGAAGGACTCCTTGGCCGAGAAGGGCCGCGCGATGCTCCAGCTCTACGTGGAGTCCGGGAACGGAACCATGCCGGTCGCGGTCGAGCAGCCATTCGAGCTCGACCTGGTCGATCCCGAGACCGGAGAACTCCTCGATGTGCGTATCCGCGGGATCATCGACCTCGTGGAAGCAGACCAGACGCTCGTCGACCTGAAGACTGCCGGCCGGACCCTCGAACAAGGAGGGCTCGAACGGCACCTGCAGCTCTCGACGTACGCGCTCGCGTTCCTTCTCCAGCACGGGGACATCCCCAAGCTCCGCCTCGACATGTTGCTCAAGACCGCGAAGCCGCGGCTGGAGCGGCACCCAACCACCCGGTCGGTCGAGGATCTCGGCTGGACCGCTCGCCTCATCCGCGAGGTGTCCCTCGCGATCGAGACCGAGCACTTCTTTCCCAACCCGAGCTGGCGTTGCACCGAGTGCGAGTACTTCGCCCACTGCCAACAGTGGCGCGGCACCTGGCCCGACGAGCAACTCGTGGCCATCAGTGACGGGGAAGGTGTCGGCGAGATCGCTGGCGCGTAGGACCCTCAGTGGTCGTTGCGTGCTATCGGGGGCCACGGACGGCTGCTGATTCCGAAACGTCGGCGACTCGTCGCACCTTCTCCCGTCAGTTGTTCGCTCTTTCCAACCATGGGGCTCCTCGCGCACGTCGCTTGGGGCCCTTCTTCTTTCCCGCCCCTGCAAGGAGCCACCCCGTGTATGTCCGAGAACTCACCCGCCGCCGCTACCGTGGAAGGAAGCCCGTCCTGATCCGAGGCCCCGAGGACGTCGCCAAGCTCCTGCCGCGTATGAGGCGGCTCGAGCGCGAGCACTTCCTCGTGGTCCTGCTGAACGCTCGGCACGAGGTGGACGCCGTCGAGACCGTCTCGGTCGGCAGCCTCAACGCCTCGATCGTTCATCCGCGCGAGGTGTTCAAGCCCGCCATCCTGGCCTCAGCCGCTTCCGTGGTGCTGGTGCACAACCACCCCTCGGGCGACCCCGAGCCCTCAGAGGAGGATCTCGCAATCACCAAGCGACTCGTCGAGGTTGGCGAGTTGCTGGGCATCGGCGTGCTCGATCACGTCGTGGTCGCCAGTCGCGGTGTCGTGAGCTTCCGCTCGCGGCAGCTGCTGTGAGCGCCCAGGTGGCCCTCGAGTTGTTCCACGGACGCTTGCGCCCCGACGAGAGCCTCGACAACTGGGGCTCGCAGGGCCCGGTCTTCTTGGTGGACTACGTGCATGTGACCTACCTAAGCGAGATCAAGCTGGGGCTTCCTGAGCCTGCCGGCGACGGCGATCTCCACTTCGTCGAAGACCTCGTCTTCTACGACGGCACGTACTACGGCGACTGGTCGGTGTTCCCGGCGGATCTCGCCGCGCGGGAGGCTTCACTCGCCGCCCGCATCGTACCTTTCAATCCCGACAAGGCAATCACCCCAAGCCCAAGATCATAGGAGGGCGCCATGACGCTCATGCTGCACCGTGGCGGGTGGGAGGCCACCAAGGCCGACCTCGCCGCCGTTCCCGTTCCCGAGCCGACCGAGAGCTACTTCCCGGTGCCGTACGACCGCTTCGTCGAAGAAGTCGAGCTGCACATCCCGCGCTTCGGGCTCGAGATCACGTCGTCGCAGTTCGCGCTGGCGCGGGAAGGGGCGCAGATGTTCGGCGTCCTGACCTGCACCAACGGTCACAGCGCCCGCGACTACGCGCTCGCGATCGGGCTCAGGTCGTCGTACGACCGGTCCCTGGCCGTTGGCGCCACGTTCGGCTCCCGCTTATGCGTACCTCGTCATAACCGGCATTATGGGCAGGGCCTGATTATGCGCATCTGACGCCACAGAAGCCGCCCCGGCCGACAGATCGAACCACTGTTCCTCAACATAACGGGAGGGGTGCACCATTCCGGTTCCAACCCGGGGAGGTGCACCATGACGCGCTTCGATTCGGACGAGCCGTGGGTGGAACGCGGCAGGGTCCACCTGGCCGCACACGGTTACACGGTCGAGACCTTCAAGCGCTTTCGTGCCACGACACGCCGTTTCCTCGCGTTCCTGCAACGCCGACGTGTCGACATCAGCAGCGCCCAGTGCTCCCACGTCAGTTCGTACCTTGCGGCCGAGCGCCGCCGTTTCCAGCGGCGCCACGGCCGAGATCCCAACGCAGGTGGATGGCTCACGCGTCATGCGGCGCCCATCCACCTGCTCTTTCGTTTGGCGCAAGGGAGCTGGCCACCACCTCCACCGCCGCCAGCGACCCCACGCGAGCGATTCCGCAAGGAACTGCATGACGGCTACCGCCACTGGATGATGGAGATCCGTGGGCTCTCTGTCCTGACCTTCACCAAGGACTGGTGTACCGCCGACCGATTCCTCGACTGGCTTGGCACTCGGGCAAGTCCGGCCTCGCTTCAGGGGCTTGGTCCGACCGATCTCGACGGCTTCCTGGCCTGGCGCGCGCCCGGGATTCGGCGCGCGACCCGCGTTGGCGTGTGTCAGGGGCTGCGCAGTTTCCTGCGATACCTCCACGGCGCCGGCTTCATTGGTCGCGACCTGTCTGCATGCGTCACGCGCCCGCCGCTCTACTGGAACGAGGGCATCCCCTCGGCGTTCACGGAGGCAGAGGTGAGGGCGATGCTCACAACGACGCGCCGTGACCGCTCGGACGTTGGTCGGCGCGACTACGCGATTTTGCTTCTGCTCTCGACCTACGGGCTGCGCGCAGGTGAGATCACCCGACTGCGACTCGACGACATCGATTGGCGGCGGGAGCGATTCTCGATCACGCAGTCCAAGAGCCATCGCCCATCGCAGTTGCCGCTGCTGGCGCCCGTCGGACGCGCGATCCTCGATTACCTCGAGCACGTGCGGCCTCGAAGTGAGCATCGCCAGGTGTTTCTCTTTACCCGCGCGCCCTACCGACCTTTCGCGTGCGGATCGTCGCTGGGTTCCATCGTCCGGAGACGCCTAAGCCAGGCCGGGATCACCCCGACTGGCAAGCACGGCTGCCACGCCTTCCGCTACGCCCGGGCGGTCAGCCTCTTGCGTGCGGCCGTCTCGCTCAAGGCGATCAGCGACATCCTCGGCCACCGCTCACCGAGCTCCACCGACAGCTACCTCAAGCTCGCCACTGAGGACCTTCGCGACGTCGGGCTGGAGTTGCCACCGGAGGTGACGCCATGACTGGCTGGCCGGATGCCTCGTTCGCACTGCTCAAGCAGTACGTCGATCAACTCGGCTATCGGGGCCTGCGTTCGCGGCGACGCTGTGCTTCGGTCCTGCGACGCTTCCAGCGGTTCGTAATGGCGCGATCGCGGACGACGACCCTGTCCCGAGGAGTGATCGAGTCATGGCTGCGGGCGGGAGACACGGTCTCGCCGCGCTCCCTCGTGATCCGACGTGCCCAGATCGTTGACACCTTCCTCGACTGGTTGGTGGCCGGCGGCCACCTGCAAGCCAACCCGTTTGCGGAACTGCGTGCGGCGTGTCGCCCCCGCGGAACACGCTCGATCGTGCCCGCTCTGCTCAGTGAGGATCCAGACGCAGCTCTCGCACGACTGCGGCCACCACCTCGCTACGGCAGCCACGTTGGCCCGGCGCTGCGGGATCACGTCGAGCGCATGCGGGCACTCGGATACAAGTGCGACGAGAAGCCGTACCTCCGCCTGGACCGCTTTGCCCAGGAGCGAGCCGGGGCTGACACGGAGCCGCTCGATGGTCTGATCCACGCCTACGCCGCCGAGCCCCGCTCGCCGGCAGTCCAGTACTGTCAACGAACATTGAGAAGTAGACCACTTCGAACATTGAAAAGTGGACCACCCCCTGGGGCGGGGCGGTGTGTGGACGGGGTCGTCCGGGGTCCTCACGCCACCGGTACGGGTTGGGGTTCGGGGACGCGGGTCGCAGCGATGGCCCGCTCGCGGAGCCGGTAGCTGTTGCCCTTGATCGAGAGCACGTGACTGTGGTGCAGCAGCCGGTCGAGGATCGCGGTGGCGATGGCGTGGTCGCCGAAGACCTCCGGCCACTCGCTGACCGACTTGTTCGACGTCAGGATCACGCTGGTGCGTTCGTAGCGGTGCGAGACGACCTGGAAGAGGTAGTTGGCCTCGGCTCGCGTCAGCGGCAGGTAGCCGACCTCGTCGACGACGAGCAGCTGGCTCTTGGTCGTGAACGTGCGCAGCTTGGCGTCGAGCTTGCCGACACGATCGGCGGCTGCCAGCTTGCGGATCATGTCGTCGAGCGTGGTGAAGTAGACCGAGGCGCCGTTCTGGCACGCGCAGATGGCGAGTGCGACGGCGAGGTGCGTCTTGCCGACGCCGGGCGGCCCGAGCAGCAGGACGTTCTCCTTGCGCGCGAGGAACGCCAGCGAGGCGAGGTCGAGGACCTGCGCCCGATCGAGCGAGGGCTGGAAGGCGAAGTCGAACGTGTCGAGCGTGCGCACGAACGGCAGCCCGGCCAGGCGCAGCGAGCCGCGGATGCGGCGTTCCTCGCGGGCGGCGATCTCCTCCTCGAACAGCCGATCGAGCACGGCGGCATGGCCATCGGCGTTTTGCTCCGCCGCCTTCAAGACCTCGGGCAGGATGTCCTTGGCGCGCACCAGCCCGAGCCGGTCCAGATGGGTGACGAGACGATCGTAGGTCGGCTGACTCATCGCGGACCTCCCACGGCCTGCTCGTACGCGGCGATGTCGCGCTGCTCGACGCGCTCGAGCGGCCACGGCACGACCGATCGCGGCGCCGGCGGGGTCGGTGCGGGCGTCGCGACCGCAGCCCGTTCGCGCAACCGCTCGAAGCGTGGCCGGCGCAGCGGCGCCACGTGTTCCTCGAGCACCGTCCAGGTGCCGCGCGAGGCCAGCGCATGACGCGCCACGCACTCGGCGCCCGCGAAGATCTCGAGCTGGTCCCCGAGCGGATCGGCCTTGAGCACGACGCGTCGGCCGACGTGCACGTAGGGCACCGAGTAACGCGCACCGTGCAGGCTGACGGTGCAGTCGGACAGGACGCGCCGGATCTCGGCGACGCGCGGATCGAACGCGATCTCGGGTAGCGGCTGCAACGCCGCACGCTCACGTTCGAGTCGCGCCGCGGGGGCTTCGCCCGTGGTGGTGTGCACGCGCTCCAAGCGCAGCGCGTCGACGCCGCTGACCGCCGCCTGCAGCGCGGCGACGCTCGGGTAGGTTGTCCCGAGCACGCCCTCCTCGTCGAGGTCCCGCAGCGATCGCTCGGTCTTGCCCTTGCGCTCGGGGTGATACGGCCAGGCCGGGTCGGGCTCGCAGCCGTAGTGACGGCAGAACGCGAGGAACTGCGGGTGCATCTCGAGATGCGGCTTGGGCCGCAGCACCAGCGTCTTCGGGTTGTCGGGCACCAGCCGGGCCGGCACGCCGCCGGCACGCTCGAACGCCCAGCGGATCGCCGCCAGCGTCGCGGCGAGCCGAAGGTCGGGCACGACCAGCGTCCAGCGCGCGCGCGACCACGCGAGTACGAAGCGGAAGAAGTGCACCGGCAGGCCAGGCTGCCCCTCGATCAGGCCGCGGACCGGGCCCTTCCAGTCGAACTGCGCCTCGATCCCGGCTGCAGTCTCGAAGCGCACGCACGCTCGTGCGCGAGCCCGCTCTTCGCGTCGCCGCTCGCGGACCCAGCGCTTCACCGTCTCGTAGCAGCCGGCGAAGCCCTCGCGGCCGAGTTGGCGGTGCAACCAACTCGCGGTCGAGCGCGGGCGTTCGGCCAGCAGCGCCTCGACCCGGGAAACGTACGGTTCCAACTTGCTCGGTCGCGGTCGGCGCGGGCCATAGCCCTTGGGCGCCGGCGAGCTCAGGATGCGTCGCACCGTCACGCGGGAGAGCCCGGTGACCCGGGCGATCTGTCGCAGGGACTGGCCCTGCCGGTGCATCAGCTTGATGTCCATCCAGACCTCCTGTCGGACCATCGGCTCCCTCCGGACCGGGGCGCTCCACGCGCCCTCTCGGAGGGTCAGCCTACGGCGTGTCGGGTCGTGGCCCCGGCGGAGCCCCCCGACAGGGGTGGTCTACTTTTCAATGTTCGGGATGGATCACTTTTCCATGTTCGTTCACAAGTACGAACACGTCCGGATCGGACGGACGCTATTGCGAGCCCTGCAGCGGGTCGACCAGCAGGTCCCGGCTCCGCCGGCTCTCGACCGCTTGCTGAAGCAAGCCGTGCTCCGACAGCGGCGCCGCCCGCACATCTATTCGCGCGAAGAGATCGGGCTCCTGCTGCGCACGGCACGCGAGTTCCCATCGCCGCACGCTCCACTGCGTCCGCCGACGCTCCACACCATGATCGTCCTGGGCTACTGCGTCGGCCTGCGGATGGGCGAGATCGTCGGGCTGGAACTGCGTGATCTCCGGCCCGGGGAGAACTCGCTCGAGATCCGCGAGACCAAGTTCTTCAAGTCCCGCCGATTGCCGATCAAGCCGACGGTTGTGGCCGCCCTCAGCGACTACCTCGAACTGCGAGCACGGGCCGGGCTCTCGCAACAGCCCGATGCGCGGCTGTTCTGCCACGAGTCGGGTGGCTACGCGTACATCACTGCCGAACAACTCCTGCGCCTCGTCATCCGCGCCGCGGGCCTCAAGCCGGAGGCGGGCCGTCGCGGGCCTCGCGTCCACGATCTTCGCCACACGTTCGTCGTCCACCGGATGCTCGAGTGGTACCGACAAGGGATCAACCCGCAGAGCCGACTGCCCTACCTCTCAACCTATCTCGGGCACCGCGACATCCACGCGACGCTCGTCTATCTCACCATCACCCAGGAGTTGCTCGGCCTGGCGAGCGAGCGTTTCCGCGCCCACGGTGCGGCGCTCCTCGCCAGCCTCGATGGAGGACATCATGCTCACGACCCCGTCGCTCCCGCAACTGCTCCAGGCATTCTTCCACGACTGGCTGGCCCGGCAGCGCGACGCCTCACCCCACACGATCCATGCCTACCGCGACAGCTGGCGCCTATTCCTGCGCTTTGTGGCCGGACGCCGCCGCCGCGAGGTGGCCGCTCTCGGTTTCGCTGATCTCACTGCGGTCGAGGTGCTGGCGTTCCTCGAGCATGTTGAGCGCGTGCGGCACGGCAGCGTCAGCACGCGCAACTGTCGGCTGGCGGCGCTGCGCAGCTTCTTCCTGTTCGTAGCCGCGCGCGAGCCATTCGTGGCGGAGCAGTGTGCGGCCGTGCTGAGGATTCCGACAAAGCGGTCGACGCGTCGATCGATCACTTACCTCGATCCCGAATAGGTCGCCGCGATCCTGGCCCAGCCAGATCGGAAGAGTCTCACCGGCCAGCGTGACCACGCACTGTTGGCGCTGCTCTACAACACCGGCGCCCGGATTCAGGAAGCCCTCACCCTGACGCCGAGCGCCACCCGGCTCGATGCTCCGGCCCAGGTCCGCTTCATGGGGAAGGGCCGGAAGGAACGCATCTGCCCGCTCTGGCCCGAGACCGCCGACCTCATCGGCGCCTTGCTCGGGCGCTGTCCGCGTGGCCTGGATGAGCCGCTCTTCACCAACCGCTTTGGCCAGCCACTACACGCCTCGGGTGTGCGGCTTCGGCTCCGCCAGTACGTGATCGCCGCCGAGCGACTGCATCCGCACCTGCGCGAGAAGCGCGTCACGCCGCACACGTTCCGGCACACGGCGGCCGTCCACCTCGTCGCCGCCGGCGTCGACGTCACCGTGATCCAGAGCTGGCTGGGGCACTCGCACCTCGACACGACGTTCCTCTACGCTCAGGCGAATGTCGAGACCAAGCGACAGGCTCTTGAGCAGGTCGATGGCATTGCGCGTCCATCACGGCCGCCACGATGGAGGAGGGATGCGGCGCTGTTGGCGTGGCTTGACTCGCTGTGATCCACCAAGGAGGCATTGACCCGTGTCGCACCGGGTGTAGTCTTAGCTCTCAAGGGGCGAGCGGTTCTCGCTCTCGACGCACATCCGTGCCGGGGCCGGCGATGCCGGCTCAGCGAGCAAGCCGGCACCTCGCGCCCAAACGGAGGGCCGCGATGACGACTCGCGTGCAAGCAAAGAGCGTAGTGCTCGTTGTACTTCTTGCCATTGCGAGCGATGCCCGCCTCGCTGTTGGTCAGGCGCAGCCATCGAACGACGCCGCGGCGTTCAAGACGTTCTCGCTTTACGCCGACCGAAGTGGAGCGGCGGGCACCACGGATCACGTCAACCTCTATCCGGTGTCGCTCAGTGACACCGCCTACTTGGTGCTCCACACAGTGGGAAGCGTGACGGACACAGTGGCGCTCCTGAATCTCCAGCCCAACGATGCAACCGGCATGGAGGTCAACGGCGCAACGCCAGCGTCGTACGCCGAGTTTGCCGTCATCCCACCGCGGCTGACGACTTCAGTCGCCGTCAGCGTGAACGCCTACTTAGTCTTCGCGGGATTCGATCAGTTCTACGACTTCCTGAAGCCGCTGACGACCGTGACCGTAACCTACGAGGACAATTCGACGTGGGCTGCGACACTGAACGTCGAGCAGCACGTGCGCAACTTCGTTCAGAGCAACGTGAACTGCGGCTCAACCGTCATCTTCCCGGCAACAAGCTTGCCGTACGATCCGCTAGTCGTTCAGCTCTATGCCTCGGGTGGCTACTACCTGGACATGCAGGAACTGCGCCTGCCACGCGTCCCGAAGAAGGTCAGCAAGATCCGCGTCGAGGCAATCAGCCTGGATCACTTCTGCAGTACTTTCGTGCCGCACATCTACGCGGGGTGCAGACTATACGCGGTCTCGCTGTGGCCACGATTCGACCTGCAGAGCCGCACGGGGGCGGGCATCGTGCCACAATACCAGAGCGGGCAATCCTATTCCGGTGATGATTATGGTGGCTACAAGGATCCCGTGACGGGAGCAATCGTCGGCTCGTACCATACGGTCGGAGGGTACGGCTGTTTCCTTGCTGATCTGGCTACGGCGCTTACTTACGTTGGAACGCCGATCAGCGTTCCTGCCCTGAACGCCGCGATGCAGATGGACCAAGGCTTCGAGCCCGAGGCCGTGTGCAAGATTGTCGCAGTAAGCGGGCAGGCCGTGGGCGATACAGTGACCATTAGCCCGCCGCCAGGATTGCCCTCCCTGGCGATTAGCAACTGGTCGGATTTCGTCGTGAATCGCACTTCGGAGAACTACAGCGGTGCCTTGGCCACTTTCACCGTGGTGGACAGCGCTCACGCCCTGATTCTCACGCATCCCGACTTGGGTTTGCCGATTGCTCCGGGGCAGCAGGGATGGGTGTACCGCGGGGTGAACGTGGACAAGGTCGCGAGACTCGCGACTGCGACGAGCACGACCAAGCTGGGCTTTGATTACTTTGGGCCCTCACACAGCCCCGCGCAGGCAGTGGAATCGGCGATGATCGATTCGCTGCCGTCGCTTCTCTTCGTCGGCGAAAGCAAGACCAACCCCCACTGGGTGCTGTCAGCGGGATGGCGTCCCGCGTTCGTGTCAGCTCATGCGGCGCGCGGCACGTATGGGATCGCAAATCCGATTGACCTGACAGGTCTCTCGAGTCTCTTCGCGTCCTACGCAAATCGCTTTGTTGGTGCGTGGGTTGGACGCCTACTTCCCGGATCCGAGCCCCAGGCTGGCCCCTTTGCGGCAACGGGCGTTCAGACTGAACCCGCGACCGTGACTCTCTGGCAGACGGGAAACGCGCACCTGCAATTCACGGGTTCGGGTGGCGAGGTGCTCACCTACGATTCCGTGACCGACGACTACTCAACAAACATTCCGGGTGCCATCGCCGTCCGACAAGCGCAGCCTGGGAACTCCACAGCACCGGCCTCTGACAACGTCCCAGCCGATCTCATCGTTTTGCCGGTAAGTGGCCCCACGACCTATGCGCTTACAGCTACGGCGTCCGCCGCGGGGGCGATGGCACTTAGCGCAACCTACCGAGACGGCCTTGGCTCCGCGCGCGGTGTCGCCGTGAGCGCAACGCTCTCTAACGGTGGCAGGGGCTACTTCGGCATGACGGTCGACCCCGCAGCGCCGAACCCTGTCGCCCTCACCCTGAACTCGACCGTCGGGGTGCTTGAGGAAGCAACCCCGTCGAGCCTGCGTATGCGCATTGCGCCCAATCCTTCGGCGGGGAGTTCCCGAATCGCGTTCAATCTGCCCTTCGGTGGAAAGAGCCGCATCGACATCTACGATGTGAGCGGACGACGGGTGCGCACCCTGACCGACGGAGTCCTCGCGGCCGGGTCGTACGTTGAGGTGTGGGATGGGCGCGGGGACGTTGGAACTCTCATGCGGGCTGGGCTGTACTTCGTTCGCCTTCAGGCCGCCGGTGAGACCATCGTGGCGCGTTGCTTGCGTCTCGACTCTCGGAGCGAGTAGATGCTCCAGCGACCATTGGCTCTTGTCCTTTTCGTACTGTCCATCTTGGCACTAGCGGCCGCAGCCCCCATCGTAGAGCGTAGCGGGCCTAGGCCCGACGCGTATCTCTCCATCACCGTGACCGGGATGTACGCTGACCTTGTACTACTTGACCCAGCAGGGCGCGCCAGCCTGATCACTCCAGCGGGAAGGGAGAGCACCTTCAAAGGATGTCAGCGACTCGACGTTCCCGAGGTAGGCGGGGTGCCGGACAGCCTCGACTACACCAGATTCTACGTCCGAGAACCGACGACCGGATCGTATCGGCTGACCATGACAGCGAGGAAGCCAGCTTCAATTCGGGTCGCAGTCGTGGCGTCGTGGTCCGCTTCTGGCCGCGGCCATAGCGTCGGTGATGACGCCGCGCTGGGGGCGATGCCCGGTGACAAGGTGACCTGCACAATCGTCCTCAAACACGGGACCAGGCTAGACATGGGCACGCGTTCGGCCATGATCTCCGAAATCCGCAAGCGCAGGTAGAAGTGACTGCGTACTGGGCGGACCCTTAAGGCCGCGCAGTAGTCGAGTGGGCGTGCGAGGTTCAGGTGGGAGTAGTTATGTGAAGGAAGGCCAGGGAGAAGTCGGCGTACTGCGCCGGGCTCCCTGACCTTCTGAGCATAATGTGCAACTGCCCATAAAGTCGCTGCTTCGTCTGCGACAACCTCGCCTTCTCAGGTGAGGTGTCCATGAGCCGGAAACACACGATCAACGTGTTCCGCGACCTGCCGGACCTGATCTACCGGATGCTCGGGCAGGTCTCGTCCATGCGGGAGCGCATGGACGCGGAGATCGCGGCGATGAAGGCCCTCGATCTCCCGCAGGCTCACGCGCATCACATCATGGTCGAGGCGATCCGCGCGCGCGTCCTGCCAGCCTCGCGACTCCCCAAGGTGATCGAGGCCTGGGAGGAGCCTCCGCACCCGGAGTTCGCGCCGAGGACGGCCTGGTCGCTCTTCAACGCCTTCACGGAGGTGCAGAAGGCCAACGCGCCGCACGCGCAGATGGAGGGGAGCCTGCGGTTGTCGGCGATGTTCCGCAGAGAGCTTGCGCTCAACTGAACCGTTTTTTCGCGAGGCCGTCCGGCAATGGACGGCCTCCTTTCACCTGTCCAGGCTGCGCAGAAGTCGCTCAGCCCCCGAGTAGCTTCGTCAGGCCCACGAGCAGAGCCTGCCCCGCAGCCCCACCGGCTGCGCCTTCGAGGATCGTGCGAACCGAACGCAGGCTCTCCTTGATGATTGTCGGCTTTGGGCGAGGCGAGCGAGCCTGAATCTCGAGAGTGTCCGCTTCGGCTACGAGTTCGGCCTGCAACTCGGTGCTGAGTCCCAGCTTTGGTGTCTCCGCTCGGATCTGCTCTAAGAACGCTCCCAAAGCCTCGGGATCGGGCAGGGTAGTCGAGAGCTGAATCGCGTTGCTCCCCGCCTGCTGAACCTGCACTCCGGAGACAGCTCCGTAGAAGTTGGTCACATTGTGCGTTGCAGTCGCCGCTGCTGCCTTCTCAGTTGGAGAGAAGGTCAGCCCCTCACCCAAGACACCGCCTTCTTCGAGCTTCAGCGCCCAATCGAGGACCGTGTTTCGCACCGAGTCGATGATCCCGACGAGGGCTGACCGCTGCGTGAAGAGGCTGAGTTGCGTGCGCAACTCGAGGCCGGAACTGAGGCGGAGCGTCTGGTCCACGGGGAAGGGCATGTGGTAGCCCGAATCTCTACCTGAGTCGGTAACGAGCGATTCGAGCTCTGCGATCGATTGCCCACACTTCCGAGCCGAGAGTCGCTTCTGGTCCTCGGCGTCGTTGAAGCCGACGGGAATCCACCCCCGATATGGGTTCCATCCCATCACACGGCCCGTGACCTCGCGGTACTGGGGACACTGCTCGGATGCGGCGTAGCCATTGAGTTCGTGCTCAAGCCACCCTTGAATCTCAGTGAGTCCGAGCTTTCGAGCGACGACGAGCGCTTTCCGCAGCAGGTCGGAGACGCGGACGGTGCGGTCGAGCGCATCCTGCTGAAGTTCAAGGACGATCGAAGCCATCGGTGCTCCTTCCTTGACGACGTGGAGAGATGCAACCTGAGCTGGGCCCAGCACCTCCCGACACCAGGGCCCCAAGTCAACAGGGCAAGGCTGGTCGCGGGCCACGATACAGGGTCGCGGAGCCGACTGTTGTCGCTCAACTTCATGTTCTAGAATACACGGCCTTCCCGGTCTGCTTTGAAGGCGGGGGGGCGAGACTCCGTCAAGAGACGAAATTCGGAGCGAGACCATGCGGGGCCGCGGAGCATTGCCGTGAACCTCTGAGATCCGCCCGAGAAGTGCACCTCAAAGATCCTTCGGTGGCGTCCACCCCAGCCACGAGAGCCGCCGTATCCACCAGGGGGCATGACGTGAGAGCCGACTTCGCGAAGATTCTCTACGTTGTGGCACACGACAATGTGCAGGGCCGCAAGTCAGATGTTCGCGGCCCGCAGGCCGGGCATGGCCTCACGAAGCGCCAGATCAGCGAAGAGCTGTCTCGGCACTTCGGGGCGAAGGAAAGCCCCGACCGAGAGGTGATCGATGATGCCTGTGCCGTCTTCCTTCGACAGAACTATTTCGGGCTCAAAGGCGGCAAGTCAGGCAAGCGCTACCTGCTGCATGAGGACTACACCGCTCCGACTCTGATCCTCGACCGGACTGACGCGCGGATCGTGCTTGCCATTTCCGAACTCGCAGACATGGACGACCAGTTTCCGCTGGAGCACGCGGTCAGGGTGTGCTCAGGCAAGGTGAGTCTCCCGGAGGATGAGGTGCTCAAGCGGATCGACTTGCGGAGTAAGCCGATCAATGACATCAAGGGCTACTTTCAGGAGACCACGACGGGCGCCTACGAGTTGAACTCCAAGACCGTTGAGGAGGAACGTCCTTACCTTGAGCTCGTATCGGAGCTCGGTTTCCGCACCCCCAAGGCAACACTGCCCTCAACGAAGAAGGGCGATTCAGCTGGCAGGCGGACCTCGTCTGCCAAGAATGCGAAGAAGCGAACGGCCAAGAAGGCTCGTGTTGGGCGGAAGGGCTGAGCGGAGGAGCCATGGAAGACAATCAGAGCGCATGGTTCTCGCACTTGGAACGAATCTACGCCGAGACTGCCCACCCGCGCGGTGAACTCAAGATCTGCACGGACTGTGCAGATGCGCCCTGCGAGGTCGGGCCAGAACAGGTGACGCTCCTTCCGTTCGAGGCCGAGTTCATCGTGCAGCGGCTCGAGCACGCCGGCATGAGAGTGTCGTTGGAAGAGGTGAAGGGCATTGCGGGGTGTCAGCACTGTCCGTTCTTTCAGAGTCGACGGTGCGCGATTCATCCCCATCGGCCAGTCGACTGCAGGACCTACCCGATGGTCCCGGTGTTTGCTGCTGACTCAATCACGTTCAGCGTGTCGGGCGTGTGCCCCAGGCGAGCTGGCATGGATGAGCCCTTCGTTCAACTCATGGCTGGTGTTTGGGAACATCTTGCACCTCGACTTCCCGAAGCGTGGAAGCAGGTCTTCAATGCTCGCCAGCCAAGGGAGTTCTTGGAACCATTGGTGAACATTGGGCCGATGACTCCCAGATCCGGCTGAAACATCGAGTGAATGTCTGACGGAACTTCGCCGAACCTGCACCAAAGTAGTGAATCAGCTTGAGGCGACGTCGAAATATTTGACCGCAATATACCCGCAACTGATTGCAGCTCAATAAAATAGAGGTTGACCGCCCCCGCCGCAACTGGCACCATTTTGGCTGTCGGGCGGCAGGGGCGCGAGGTTGAAGCGACAGGCCACACAGGCGGCTCCCGCGGCCCGACGAAGGTGGGATGGCAGACGGTAGAGCTGCTTCTCGAAGCGGTTGAGCAGATGACCCGGTTGTTCTGGGGCCGAGGCTGATCTGGCCACGAAACCCCGCAACCGCTTCGCATCCCGTCGGCTGGTCGGCATTCGAGAGCGACCTTGCTCTCGATCGCTGGGGGGTGCGAGGACTCGCTACAGAATGAGTCCTGAGTGCGACGAACCGAGACGCGGCAGGCGACTTCCCGCGGGTCTTCGGCCCCCTGGCATCACTTAGGTGCAACTCGGCACGGGGGAGGTCGACATGGGGCGCGACAACGGCGATGAGCATGTTCGCGGCGACGCTGCTCGGTTCTTCCCGGCTGGGGATCGCCTCGTGGTGAGGAACTCGGACGATCAGAAGGTGGCGGAGGCGTTTCGCAACGGCGAGATCGTCATCCGACGGCAGGGGCGACGATGTGTCATCCAGATCCAAGCGCTGCTGAGCGCACTTAGGCGAATGGGAGGTCCGAGCGCGAACTGACCGGCTTCGCGAGCCGGGGAAGATCAGCGACACCTTGTAGAAGAGGCGCGCGCCCTCACGGGCCCCAGCCCTTTCGCCAGTACGGCGGAAGGGCGTTCTTGTTGTTCGCCCTTCGCCGAGTTCTCGGCGCAGCACGAAGGGAGCGAGAGCATGAGGACGATGGACACGCGCGAGGCCTGGCTCCTGGAGGCATGCGAGCACCTCCGCCCCCTGTTGCGCGACGCCGGCGTCGAGTGTCCTCCCGTCTCGGTCTCCATGGGCTTCCCGAAGGGTGCCCGTGGGCGGGGCCGATCAATCGGCCAGTGCTGGCCCGAGCAGGCTGCAGCCGACGGGCGCCCCGCCGTCTTCGTCTCACCCGTGCTGGTGAACGCGGAGCGGATCCTCGACGTGCTTCTGCACGAGCTCGTGCACGCCGCCGTCGGTACCAACTGTGGGCACCGCGGCAAGTTCGTCACAGTGGCGCGCGCGTGCGGGCTGGTCGGACCGCCAACCGCGACCACGGCGGGGCCCGAACTCGGCCGTCGTTTAAACGCCATCGCCGATGCGCTCGGCCCTCTGCCGCATGCGGCGCTCTCGGTCGTTGAGCAACCCAAGCAGACCACGCGTCTCCGGCTCTGGCAGTGCGAGTGCGAGGTGAAGGTCCGCGTGGCGTCAGACCAGTTCGACGCCACCTGCAACCGCTGTGGCTCCAGGTTCATGAGAACGGCCTAGGGCCATCTTCCGCCGCCCCAAGGGTTCTTGGGGCACTAGATCAAAGGAGGAGACGAAGATGAGGGACACGCGTGAGCAGCCCGGCGCCGGCAACGACGATGGCGCACGTGAAGTCGAGCTGACGCCCGACGGCGTCGTCCGCGATGTGCAGCCAGTCGAGGCGGCCGGCTTGGCGCCGACGCCGGTGAAGCCGACGAAGTTGTCGCCGCACACGTTCGGCAAGGCCTAGAAAGAGTGGGAGCGGGGTGGTCGTGCGACTGCGGGTCCACTAGACCAACGGTTCCTTCGCGCAGTGGCGGCGAGTGCCCGTTGGCACGAAGGCTCCCCGATTGACGACCGCCCCCGCCTCCTGCAGGCGCGACCCAAACCCCAAATCGACAGCAAGTGAGCAAGGGAGGAGGAGCTGAACATGTGGTTCGCAAGCCAACGAGGCGCCACACGTCTGAGCGCGGAGTTGCATGCCATGAGAGCGCACTTCCCAGGGTTCCGTTTGTTCAAGCTGCCAGGTGGTCGGTTGGCATGGCGCGGCTGGCTGCGTGTTCGTGGCGGCCGGACCTATCAGGTCTCCGCCGAGTTGCCCGATCGCTATCCGAACGAGGCGCCGAAGCTGCACGTCCTATCACCTGCGCTCGTTGGTGGCTGCCCGCACCGGTACGTCGACGGCTCGCTCTGCGTCTATCTCAATCGCTGGAACCCGGACCGGGACACGGTCGTGCAGACGATCGCGAACGCGACCGACTGGCTTCGTCACTACCAGACCTGGCGGCGAACCGGGGAGTGGTCCCGATGATCGCCCGGTTCGTGACGGCCAAGCGCGGATTCCAGCAGATCGAATCGAGCATCTTCGCCTTCCCGGGCGTCGAAACCGGTGGGCTGCTGCCCGGCCGCGTGATCGGCGGTGCGCTGGTGGCACCCTTCACGATTCCCGGTGGTCCGAAGGCGGTGAGGGCCCGGGCACGCTTCAGTCCGGACGTCGAGTATCAGCAAGCGTTGCTCGACCACGCCTACGAGAACTTCGGCTGCACGTTCGTCGGCGCATGGCACCGACACCCCGGCCACTTCGACTCGCCCAGCGCGGTGGATCACGCGACCGCGCGCCACATCGTCACCGACGCGGGCTGGGACCTCGTCCAGGCGGTCTTCCCGATCGCCATCGTGCGCGACGGCGAGGTGTGCGTGCGTGCATACCTGATGCACCGGGACGCGCCCGACTTCCGTGAGATTCCGTTCAAAGTCGTGCCTGACGACGACCCGCTCATCCTCGAAGCACTCGGCGGGCCGACCGCGAGTGCGAGGGAGGAATGACATGCCCACCCAGACCCGCTTGGCCGTGATCCCGGAGGTGCTGGCCGCCGCAGCTACCGCGGGGAGGCGCCAACCCCTCTTTGGAATCTACCGCCCGCAGGAATCGCTCGTTCAGGTGCTGTCGCGCTTCAAGCAGGCCAATCCCGCATTCCGTCGCGTGGGATGGGTGAATCCGGGCTCGCGCGTCCTTGGCCCGCGCCTTTCAGTCGCGCTCGAGGGTGGTGAGGTCGAGATCGAGCTCGAGAAGGACCTGCCGACGCCTGCTTCTCTCCTCGTGCTCGGCAGGGTCGGCGACCTCGACGATCGTCGCCGCGGTCTGGTCCCCGAGCATGGGCTGGCGAGCTTCGAGGCGCACTACGTCGGCGCTGGGTCGCTTGGCTCGGGAGTTGGGTTGCTGCTCGCCCAGGCGGGTGTCGGGCTTCATCGCGTCTACGACCGCGACGTTCTCGACACCGCCAATCTCACGCGCCACATCTGTGGACTCACCGATCTCGGACGTGAAAAGGCCATCGCGACGACTGAGCACCTCTCGATGGCCGGCTGCAACGCCCTTGGCGTGACGGTCGACATCGAGAAGGTCGACGACCGCCAACTGGATCTCCTCCTCAAGCCCGCTGACGTCGTCGTGGCCACAACCGACTCGCCGGTCGTGCAGTTCCTGGTCAACGAGTCAGTCGTTCGAACCGGCAAGATCGGCGTCTTCGCGGGCGCGTACGAGCTCGCACGAGCTGGCGAGGTGCTGGTCGTGCGTCCCGGCAAGGGGCCGTGCCTCTACTGCGCGACCGGATTCAGGGCCACCGTCTCCCCGGCAGCGGGGCCACACGAGCGGCGGCAGGCCTACCAGCGCGCCGACATGAGCAGGCTCACGGCCGAGCCAGGCCTGGGGCTGGACATCACTTACCTCGCATCGGTGGTCGCGGCGCACGTGCTCGCCGTGCTCGACCCGGCGGGGAGTCGAGCTGATCTGCTCGCACACGGCTGCTTCACTCTCCTTCATGGCCCGAGCGCTCCGCAGGCGGAGTACTCGAACCTCTTCCGTCGACCGCTGGACGTTGTCCATGCGCGCGTCATCCGCGAAGACGCGTGCCCTGTGTGCGGCTTCCGCTCGTCTCCGGAGGTGCGCTCGTGACCATCGGCCCCGACCTGACTGACGACAACGGCCGGCTGCGGCCCGAGGTCGCCCGCGCTATCCAGAACGTGCCCGATGGTCCGCTGCCACTCGCGCCTGAAATCGGGTGGCCGGAGGCGGCCGGGGCGCCCGCACCTGTCGTACCGGCTGCGGCTCAACCGGCTGCGGTACCGCCGGCGCGGGCCGACATTCCTGCGCCCGTTCCGGTGCGTCCAGTGGCTCCGAGGTTCGTGCCACCAGCGCCCAACTTGCCGCCGGCCCAGCCTCTCGAGATCCGAATCCCCGTGCCTCGAATGTTCACCGCGCCGGTGCCGTTCGGAATGGCGCTGGTTTGTGCTGGGATTGCGGTAGCCCTCGCGCTCAACGCCGGGGCGCGCTATGGCAATCGGCTCGGGGATCGCCCCTCGGTTCTCGAGAACATCGTGGCTCAGCCGAGGCAGGACACGACTGCGAGCCCGACGCCCGGCGAATCCACGCCAAGAGGCGTTATCAGCGGAGTCAACGTGAACCTCCGTGCGGGTCCGGGGCTGGGCTACGCCGTCGTGACCAAGCTGATGGATCGGCAGCCGGTAGAGATTCGCGAACAGCGAGACGGATGGGTCTCGATCGCCACGAACTCGGGAGCCACGGGGTGGGTCTTCGGTGCCTACGTTAGTGGCGCGCCGAGCACGATTCTGGTGCCAGCTGTCGTTCGCCGCCTCATGGTCGGCGGCGCGGGCAGCTCACGCGTCGTGCTGCGACCTGGTGATCGTGTGCTCCATGAGCGGAGCGATGACGGACGCAGCACCGCCCTTCTGGCCGACGGACGTCGGATGGCCGTCGATGAGGGAGGGCTCGCCGATGTTCGTTGACCTCCTCCGGCTCACGCCCAGCTTCGTGCGCTCGCACGCGGCGTTGCTGCTGTTCGTCCTGAGTGTCGGCGTCCAGGGGGCTGCCTTGCGAGTTGCGATGCAGCGCACGCGCCCGATCGCGACCACGCCGGTCGATGACTGTGATCTCGTGGTTCGCGATGCTGCTCAGGAACCCGCGGTCGAGATACCGGTGGACCTGCCCGAACTTGCGGAACCCATCGACGGCGTCGTCGTGCCGACGTCACCAGATCGGCTTCCCGGCGCTGCTCGTGCCTACCGCGGCGGCGTTCATGAAGGAGTCGACTTCCGGTGCCTGCGCGGAACGCCTGTCCACGCGGCTGAGGATGCGACCGTACTCACGATCGAGAACGAGCCCGTGCTACCTGAGGTACAGCGCAACGCCCTGCTCCGTGAGTGCCGCGAGCTGGGGAACACGCCGCCCGAAGTCTTGAGGGCGCTGCACGGGCGTCGCATCACTCTCAACCTGGGGGTGCGCGATGGCCACCTCTACACGGCCAGCTACTCCCATCTGGATTCCGTTCGCGCCGACCTCAAGCCAGGCACGCGAGTGCATGAGGGTGAGGTCATCGGCATGAGCGGAGCCTCCGGAACGAGCCACGCTTATCGACCTGACGGATGGGGTGAGGTGCATTTCGAGCTGCGCCGGGACGGCCAGCCGCTCGGGCTCGGCTTCTCGCCAGCCGAGGCTCGCGATCTGTACCGCGACGCCTTCGGGGAGGACTGGTAATGGACCGGCTCGTCCGTTCGGCCCAGCGACTCGCCGGACTGCTTCTCGTCTGCGCTGTCGTATTCGGTGCGGCCCGAGCTTCAGTGCAGGGTGACCACGCTTGGATACCGGTGCTGCTCGCCTTAGGCGTCACCAGCTATCTGAGCTTCAAGGCATGGCACTTCGTCAGGAAGTTCCGGCCGAGGCGGAACACCCGAGTCGTCAGGGCTCCGCAACTGCCAGCGAGGGCCCATTGGATGACCCCACGCACCACTCAGCGGAGAGGTAGGCCATGAGGCACGGCAGTCGGGCGCTTCGAGCGATGGTGAGCTCGCGGCAGAGCCAAGAGTTGCAGCCGCGCACCCTGTACGGACCGGAAGTACAGGCCCTGTACGGGGTCGAGATACAGGGTGGCGAGGGCATCGACCTCACTTCGGAGAGGCGCTGGTCATGAATGGCTGGCTGGTTGGACTCGGTGCGCTGGGGGTTGGCGGGTACGCCCTCTCGCGAATCCACGCGCGGCACGGGCAGGCTCAGGAAGAGCATGCACTGGTCCGCCGGCGACTCGATGCGCGCCGGCGACGTGAGTGCGATGCTGTGCTGCGCGACTTCAACAGCACGCGCGGATACCTCGCCGGCCACGTCGCCAAGGGGTCGGACATTCGCGGCTGGATCGATGGCGGAATCTCCCCGGCCGACCTGAGGGCCGAACTGGATGCCCGAGCAGAGTCCATCTCCGGGCCGCTGCTCGGCTACCTCGACCGCGACGGGGAGGAGATCCCGGTTCGGTTGCCGGACTCGCTTCGGGCCCGTCACCAGTACCAGGTGGGGCGGACCGGAACCGGCAAGACGACCGCGCTGCGTCGGATGATCCTGCAAGACCTCGAGGCGGGGCACGGGCTCGCCGTGGTCGCCCCCGAGGCGGAGATGATCTCGGACGAGTTGTTGCCGTACATCCCCAGGTCGCGGTGGGACGACGTCGTGGTCGTCGACCCCGGGGACCTGAACTTCCCGGTGTCGTTCAACCCGCTCCACCTAGACGAGGGCGAGGACCTCGACCTCAAGAGCGCCGAGCTGATGGCGATCTTCCAGCGGCTGGCGGAGGACACGGCGACTGCTGCGCCTCGGATGGAGATGATTCTGCGGCAGGCCCTCTACGCTCTGCTGCCGATTCCCAACACGACCTTGCTCGACATCGAGCGACTCCTCGACCGCCAGGACGACGGCTTCCGCCGCTGGATCATCGAGCAGACCCGAGATGAGGAGACCCGTCGGTTTTGGCGCGACATCTACTCGGCCTACCCCAAGGACGCCCACCTCTCGCTCGTCAATCGCCTGGGGCGATTCCTGCGGCCGCGCACGGTGCGCAACCTGCTCTGCCAGCCCGGCCCGAGCTTCAACGTTCGCCGGGCGATGGACGAGCAGAGAGTCATTCTCTTCAAGCTGTCCGATGGACTCTTGGGCGAGGAGAACGCCCAACTGCTCGGGCAGCTTGTGGTGGCCAAGCTGCAGATCGCAGCACTGAGTCGCGCGAACATCCCGCAGCACCAGCGCCGGCTCTTCATGGTCTACGTCGACGAGTTCCAGCGTTTCGCGAACGTGGCCGCAACCTCGTACGAGGTGATGCTGTCGCGCGCTCGCAAGTACGGTCTCGGACTCGTGCTCGCGCACCAGCAGACCGGCCAGATCGGCGAGAACCTGATGCGCGAGATCCTCGGCAACGTCGGCACGGTTGTCGCGTTTCAGGTCGGGGCCAGCGACGCACGCCGCCTCTCGCGTGAACTCGTCGGCGAAGTCGACGGGCACCTCATGCCGGTGGAGGCGGAGCAGCTCGTGAGCCTGCGCACGGGCGAGGCCGTGTGCCGGATCGGCCGAAGCGTCTTCCGGCTCAGGACGCTTCCGCCACCCGCGGGCGGTCACCCGAAAGTGCGCGAGGAGGTCATTCGCCGCTCTCGCGCCCGCTACGCGCGTCCCGCCGCCACCGCCGAGCGCGCGCCGCGCACGAACGGCCTGAATGGCCTGAACCCGGGAGAGGCACTGTGACCCGCCCCGGCCCGATCGTCACGGAGCGCGACCGCTCCCTTCTCCGCTCGCTTGCGGAGTACCGGCTGCTCACCAGCGAGCAGCTCGAGCGGCTGCACTTCCAGTCGGCCCAGACGGCGCTTCGCCGCCTCCGTCGCCTCGAGCAGGCCGGGCTGGTTGTTCGCAGACGGAGCGACGGCGTGCCGACACAGATCATCTCGCTCTCGCCGCTGGGAGTGGCCACTCTGAACGCGAACGCTACGCCGGGCGTTGGCGCTGCGGTCGCGCGATGTAGGCCCGTCGCTTTGCCGGGCACCTACTTCCTGCGACACCAACTCGAGGTCAATGATTTCCGAATCTCCATTGTGCTGTCGGCCGGCCAGCGGCCGGATGTCGACCTGTTGAATGTGATCGCCGACACCGATCGCACGGCTGTTGCAGCGGCCGCGCAGCCGCGGGCGCTGCTCGCCGAGACGGTGGCGTTCGGCGGCGAGCCGGCGGAGCGCATCACGCATACGCCGGACCTCGCCTTCGCCATGCGGCGTGGCGAGCGCCAAGCGTTCTTCCTCGTCGAGATCGATCGCGGGACTGAGGTCGTGGGGGACCCCAAGCGCGGTGTCGGGTTGTTCGTGCGCTTCTACCTTCGCGCCCTTGTGAACGGTTCCTTCGATGGTCTCCGAGCTCGGCTGGGCCTTCCAGAAGGGCTCCGCGGCTTCCGGGTGCTCGTGGTAACGGCCTCCGCTGCTCGTGTGCAGACGATTCGGGACCGATGGGGCTCCATGCCCATGGAGCACGAGATGGCGAAGCGCTTCATCTGGCTCACGACACGAGGTGCCCTCCACAGCACGAGCCTGCTCGAGCACGGCTGGGTGTCTCTCGATCCGCGTGACGAAACGCACTACGTCGTGGCCCCGAGGCGTGAGGAGGATCGCTCATGAGTCGGCCGATTCGGGCGGATCTCATCCTGGAACGAGATTCGTTGCTGCTCGAGGGAGCTGCCGACCTTGGCGCCGAACTCCTCGACGCGATCGAAGTGGAACTCGAGCGCTGCGGTCTCGACGGCTCGTCCCGCTGGACGCGCGGACTCGCGAGCCTGGACCCGCGACGCCGGCGGGATGTCCGCGAGTTCCTCATCGTCACCCACCGTTGGGTTCCGGACCTGTCGTACTGGGTCGGGTGCCGCGCCGCCGGCATCCACCTCGAGGTGCTCACCCTGACGACGTTATCGCCGTCTTGGCTCAAGCGACGCCTCTCGTCGCTGGCCTTCGCCGGCGAGTGGTGGCGCCTGTCGATGCCCCACGGACTCGCGCAGGAGGAGGCGGTCCGGATCTGGCTGACCATGCTTCACGAAATCGTGGGTGGATCGGCCAAGGCCTTGTTGCGGCAACTCGCGGGAGGGGGCGCGACAATCGTGCCCGTGACCCGGGACCCGCTGGGAGAGTGGACATGAGTCCGACCTTCACCGTGACTGTCAGGCGCTGGGACGTCTTTCGCTACCACAACATCATCGCCAACTCGGGGGCCGAGGCCGAGGAGAAGGCGCTCGACCTGGAGGCGATCGACGACGGCAACAACTCGATCCACATGGATGGCGGTGTCGACAGCGCCACCGCCGAACTCGAAGAGGACTAAAGAAGATGGCCGGGAGCGTTGGCTCACTAACCGTAACCAACATGCCTATGTCTCGACGAATCCTGGGCGCGCTCCTTTGGCTCGTGCTGCTTCCCGTCGTGGGCGTCTCACGACTGGTGTGGCACTCGTTGTCCGTGCTGGCACGCTTCAAACCGAAGACGTTGCTGGTCCTCGTGGGACTGGCAGTGGCCTTGAGCACTCCGAACCCCGTCAGCGCTCAGCTGGACGAGGCCGGGATCTGGCCCCCAGGGCACGTGATTCTCGAGCCCGTCGTGCTGGTGCTCGGTGTCTTTGTGCTCTACCACGGCCTGCGCTCACGTTGGCTTCGACGCCTCGGCAGGGGCTTGCTGGCTGGCGGCGAGTGACCGGACGAGTCTGAGAGCAACACGCCGGCTGCACGCGCGGGATCAAGCGGAACGGCTTCCCGGACCGCCGAGCCTGCAGGTTGAACCTGCGGCTCAAGCGGGTCGGCGCCTCCCGGCCGCTGAATCACGGAAAGGGCAGGTCATGAACTCCGACCGCAGTGCACTGCTTGCCGCGGTACTGGCCGATCCAGGCCGCGTGCATCAGCTCGAGGTCGAGGATGCCGCCGTGTTGCTCGCTCAGGTCGCTGCAATCCAAGCGACGCTGGCGGCCCGCGTGGCATCGATCGCCCAACCGGGCCCGGTCCGGCGGCAGGAGGAAGACCGGCTCATCTCGGTCGAGGACGCCGCCGGACGACTCGGCGTCACGCCGCGCTGGCTCTACCGGCACGCGCCCAGACTGCCCTTCGCAAGGCGGCTGTCCAGGAAAGCCCTACGGTTCTCGGAGCTCGGGTTGAAGCGGTGGCAGGCCGCGCAAGGGCCCCAAAAGGGTGCAGCGTGAGGCGGCACTAGAACCGCCACCCCTCACGCCGCATCAGCCCCAACAGGTTGATGCACGGAAGGCCGAGGTCCCGGCAGACATCGGGAATGAAATGTGTCCGCCGTGGGTTGCGCTTCTCGGAGGCTGGGGTCTCCTGCGTGACCACGATCCCGTCGCGCAGCTGGGCCAACGCGATCACGTAGGCGTCCGCCTCCTCGAACTCGGCTCTGGGATCGAGAAGCCCTGGGAACTGGCCCTGGATGGCCTGAGCGGGTGCCAGAAGGTCCCCTGTGCGCACGAAGATCCCGGCGTGCGAGTCGGTCCACTGCTTGAGGCCAGACGTGCCGACCTTGTCGAGTTCCTCTCGAACCAGTGCAGGGGCCATAAGACGGCCGGCTCCAACCAGAGCGTCCATGCTCGACGCCAGACCCACGAAGACGTCGGTGGGGAAGTGGCGGGCCTGCCAGTCCATCAGCGAGCTGGAATCCACCGAGTAGATTGCGGCCACGGCCAGCCTACTCGCCAGCGCCGGCGCCCAGGGCGCCCTCGCGCAGGTGATCGCCCAACTTCTCGAAGTGTTCGAACTTCAGATCGAGATAACGAGCCGCGTCGACGGACGTGATGCGATTGGCCGCCAGGGCGTCGAGCACGAGGGTGGCGAAAGGCCGGCCCGCCCGGTTCACAGCCTTTTCTACGGGAGTGGCGAACCCACCCCGTCGCGGCTGGAGGGTGGCCACGAAACCGTCCCACTCGCGGCGCCAGGCGTTGTACTTGGGCCAACTCATGAACCCGGATTCGCGGAGTCGCGTGGCCATCGCCAGCGGCGTGACCCGGAAGCGTCTCGCTAGCGCCCGAATCTCCGACAGACTCCAGGCGCGATCGGCACCCTGAGACGGCAGCGCGGCTCGAAGGACCTGCTCTGGTATCAGGACGTGGCTTGCCACGCTTTCGCCGAAGCGCTCCACCACCGCCCACGCCTCGGTCGAACGCTGCTCTCGGATCGCCGGGACTTCCTCGTTGCCGGCGGCAAGCATGACGTGCACCAGCTCGTGGAAGAGCGTGAACGCTCGTGCCTCAGGCATCTCCTTGCTGTTGATCGCGACAACGGGGAGGGGGTCGCGGAGTATGGCGAGGCCGCGAGCCTCGTCGAGGGCGACGCTCGGGAACACGAACACGAAGACGCCCATGTCCTCGACGGCGGTACGCCAACCTGCCCAGGCGCGCCACTCGTTCGGCCATGCAAACTGGGTGTCGATGTCGATCCCCGTGGCGCGCCTGAGACGGGAAGCCACCTCGGCCGCGGGTTCGCTCAGGCGAGCTCGAAGCGGGAAGGTTTCGACCTTCTCGCCGAGTTCCTCCATGAGGTTCAGCGCGTTCTCCCTGCGCGCGAGCATCTGGCGAAGCGCGATGCGCAACTCGGGAGACTCCTGCCCCGGTGTAACCCCGGGGAGCCGTCTGTACTCGGCCCCAAGCGGAACGAGCTGAGGTGGGCGGGACTGGAAGAAGACCCCGAGCGGACGCCGCAGGAACTTGGCGAGCTCCTCGAGCTGGCGTTCGGTTGGCTGCCTCTCGCCTTTCTCCCACGCTCGGACTCGCTCTTCCTTCACGTGGAGTCGGGTGGCGACCCGTTCGGGCGCGTAGCCGCTCTCCTCGCGGGCCCAGCGGAGGACTTCAGGGTTCACAGCGATCGAAGGGGTGGGAGACATGGTCTGGACAGACTAGTCCTTCGTGCCCTCGCCTGTCAGCAAGGTCGGGGCGCCCGCGACGCATGGGCATTGACAGAGCCATCGGCACGCATCTAGCCTCACACGCTCATGCGTTCCGTCCTCCTCTACTTGACCCATTTCTACTTGGTCCTTGCGGTCCTGGCCGGTGTGCCCGCTGGTGCCTGCCGGGCCGTGCTGTGCGTTGCCCCGAACGGGCACGTGGCGATCGAGGTGGGAGGGGGCAGGTGCGGAGACTATTCCGCCACCTCCAGCAGAGACCTCGAGAACTCCGGCGTCTGCACGACGCCGGATGGGTGCGCTAGTTGTGTCGACCTCCCCATGGGCAAGCAGGTCCTCAGCTCCGCGCACCACGGGGCGCCCAGCACGCACGCGTCATTCGCCTCACTGACGCTGAACGCGAGCAGCGCGCCTGTCGCCGACCTGACCGGTGCGACTGTGCGGGTCGCCGTGGCGCAAGTCGAATCCTCTCGCCCGGCGTTCCCACCCTCCCGGACGACCGTCCTCCGAAACTGAGCTCCTCCGCCGTTCGACCGCGAGACCACATGGTCCTCGCTGCCGTTTCCATTTCGGCCGAGTCCCTTACTCGCTCTCCGGAGGAGCCATCCCTTGATGCAGCCTTTCCATGCTTTCTACCGATCCAATCGTCTCTGGACCAGTCTCGCATGCGTCGGCCTCTGCGCATGGCTGGTCGGCCTGCCGGGCCGAGCACGATCCGAGGCGCTGACTCTCGACTCGTGCGTTGTCCGGGCCTTGGTTCACAATCCGGGGCTTCGCGTCGCCGATCAGGACATCAAGGCGGCCCGAGCTCGAATCGGACAAGCAGGAGCGTTCGAAGCCCCGAGCCTGTCCTATGAGGCGGGGAAGCTCGGCACTCCAGTCAGTCGCGATGAGCACGAAACTTCTGTGCGGTTGTCGCAGGAACTGGGCGCGCCTGGCGCCAGAGGTCGCGCCAAGACGGTCGCTCGAACCGAGCTGGCGATCGCCGAGGCGACGCGAGCATCCCTCGCCCTCAAGCTGAGAGGCGACGCCACTCGCGCCTACCGCCGCCTGCAGGCTGACGCCCTCAGCCTCCTCAGGCTGGAGAGCCTGCGCCGGACGGCTGTCGATTTCGAGCAGATGGTGAGCGCTCGCCTTCGCACGGGAGGCGCACGGTACCTGGATGTCCTTCGGGCTCGCTCGGAGAGGGCCCGGATTGAGAATGATGCGGTGGAGGGCCTCCGCGCGCTCCAAGAGGATCGCCGAACGCTAAACACCCTCATGGCACGAGGCACCGAGGAGCCACTCGAGCCGGCGGACTCGTTGGTCTATGTCCCCCTCGCCGACAGCCTCCAATCTCTGCTGACAACGGCGATGGCGAATCGTCCGCGTCTGCGAGCCGCACAGTTGGAGGTCGAGCGCGGCGAATCGCAGGTCGGGCTTGCTCGTAGCGGCCGGATGCCCTCGGCCTCGATCAGTGCCGGGCTTGACCGAGTGCCCGGCTCCGAGAGCCCGGGGATCGGCGGCGAGATCTCGTTCACGCTGCCCTTCGCACCATGGACAGACCGCCGGTCACGCATCACTGAGGCGCACGCGACATCGAGTGGTGCGAGAGCCCGGTTGGAAACCACACAACGCGAGGTGGATCTCGCCGTGCGGAACGCCTATGAGGCCGCCCGCTCCGCCGAACAGCAGGTGCAGCGGTTCAACCGCGTGCTGCTGGCCGATGCTGCTGACGCGATTCGAACCGCCACACAGAACTACCAGACCGGCCAGATCGACGGGCTCGAACTCTTCGAGACGCTGCGGACCTTCCGCTCGATCGAGCTCGAATACATCCGGGCGCTGCTCAACTACGAGCTTGCCCTGACCGACCTCTCGGTCGCGGAGTGATCACCCCGATGCGATTCGCCATCCGTTTGTCGAAGTACCTGCTGCCCATGTTGTCGCTGGCCATGCTCATCGCGAGCTGTGGCTCCGAGAAGAGCGACCCGGCGCCGGAAGCTGCCGCCGCGGATTCCTTGATCCACCTCCCTGCGACCAGTCTGGCGAGCGGCGAGGTGCAGGTGGAAGCCATGCGCGCAGTGCCGCTTGCCGACACCGTGGTCGTGAACGGCCAGATCCAACCCAAGCCTCTCAACCTGGCGCATGTCTCGACGCGCGTCTCGGGGACGATCCAGAGCGTCCAGGCGGTGATCGGCGACCACGTCTCCAAGGGACAGATCCTTGCGACGCTCTACAGCCCGGAGTTCTCCGCAGCCGAAGGTGACTACCTCCTCGCCCATGAACGCGCCGAGTCGATGTCGGGTGATGCCAGCGAGTTCGTGAAGGTCGCGCATTCGGCGCGCCAACGCCTCGAGCTCCTGGGTGCGGGCGCCGAAGATCTCGATCGCCTCGATCGCACTCACGAAGCGATTCCGTACCTGCCGCTGCGCAGTCCCATCTCTGGCGTCGTCACGGAGGTCGAAGCTGGTACAGGCCGGCAGGTCCCGGGCGGGACCGACCTGTTCGGCATTGTGAACCTCAGAGAAGTGTGGGCAGTCGTCGACGCCTATGAGCGTGACCTCGATCGGCTGCACGTCGGGCAGCCGGCAGTCCTTGCTGCGACGGCGTTTCCCAGCCTCGGCTTTCGTGGGCACGTCGTGAGCCTCGAAGGTTCGATCAAGGAGACGACACGCACGCTCGACGTGCGGCTGGAGGTGGGGAACCCCGATCTCAAGCTCCGTCCCGGCATGTTCGTCTCGGCCCGCATCGCAACGGGTACGACGCGCAATGCGCTCGTGATCGACGAAGCGGCGATCCAGTCCCAGGGCGATTCCAAGGTCGTGTACGTCGCGATGACGGATTCGACGTTCGTGGTCCGGCTGGTGGAAGTGCGCTCGCTGGGCGGAAACCGAGCCGAGATCCTCACGGGCGTTCGTGCCGGCGAGCGGGTCGCGACCCGCGGAGGATTCCTGCTCAAGTCGCAGGCGTCCAAGAGCCAGCTGGGCGAGGAGTGAGCCCATGGACCGCCTCGTCACCTTCGCGCTGCGACAGCGCCTGCTCATTATTCTCGTCTGCCTCGCGCTGATCGGCTTCGGCGTTCACGCGGTCAACGAGCTCCCAATCGATGCATTCCCCGATGTCACGAACGTCCAGGTGCAGATCCTCGCCGAAGCTCCCGGAATGGCGCCGGTCGAGGTCGAGCAGCTCGTGACCTACCCCGTCGAGGTGAGCATGGGAGGGTTGCCGGGTCTGGCGGAGACTCGATCCCTGTCCAAGCTCGGGCTCTCGCTCACGACGGTGGTATTCAAGGACAACGTCGACATCTACTTCGCCCGACAGCTTGTCTTCGAGCGGCTCCAGCAGGCGCGCGAGAAGCTGCCGCCCGGCGTGGACGTCGAACTGGGTCCCATCTCGACGGGGCTGGGAGAGATCTACCAGTACACGCTCGAGAGCCCCAAGCGCGACGCCATGGAGCTCCGCACGCTCCAGGACTGGGTCGTGCGTCCGATCCTCCGCGGAGTCGCGGGAGTGACCGACGTCAACAGCTTCGGTGGTCTCGTGAAGCAGTATCAGGTCCTCGTGCGTCCCGAGCAGCTGACCAGCTACCGCCTGACGCTCCGGGAAGTGCTCGAAGCCCTGGCCGAGAACAACGCGAATGCCAGCGGCGGCTACATCGAGCACAGTGGCGAACAATACGTCGTACGCGGACTCGGGTTGGCCAAGTCCAAGGAGGACCTTGGCCGCGTCGTCGTCGCCCACCGAGGGAGCACGCCGATCTTCGTGCGCGACATCGCGGACGTGACCACCGGGGCGGAGCCACGGCAGGGCTTCGTCACGCGGGACGGCAAGGGCGAGGCCGTGGCCGGCATCGTGCTCATGCTCAAGGGCGCGAGCGGTCGTGACGTCGTCGCCGCGGTCAAGGCCAAGCTCGCCACGGTCCAGAAAGCATTGCCCCGCGACGTGAGCGTCGTGCCCTTCTACGATCGCACCGAGCTCGTGGACCGAGCGATGCACACGGTGAGCGAGGCCTTGCTCGAGGGCGGAGTGCTGGTGCTCCTGGTCCTCATGCTGTTCCTCGGCAACATCCGCAGTGCATTGATCGTGACCCTCGTGCTGCCGCTCTCGGCGCTCGTGGCGTTCATCATGCTCAACGCGTTCGGGTACTCGGCCAATCTCATGTCGCTCGGCGGGCTCGCCATCGGTATTGGCATGATCGTCGACGGCGCCGTCGTGATGACCGAGAACATCTTCCGCCACCTGGCCGAGGATCACGGCAAGCGCAACATCGTCGAGGTCGTGCGCGAGAGCGCCCTTGAGGTCGCGCGGCCGATCGTCTTTGGCATCTCGATTATCACGGTCGTGTTCCTGCCGCTCTTCACGCTCGAAGGCTTCGAAGGCAAGATGTTCGCCCCGCTCGCCTTCACGATCGCGGCGGCCCTCGCGGGATCCCTCGTGTTGTCCCTGACTCTCGTGCCCGTGCTGAGCACGTTCATCCTCAAGGGCAAGCTCTCGGAGAAGGACACCTGGGTCGTGGCCCGCGCCAAGGCGCTCTACCTCCCCGCGCTCGCCTGGTGCCTGAAGCGCTGGCAGGTGCCGGTGGGCCTGGCGCTGGGGGGGCTGATCCTGAGCGGCGTGCTCTTCACCCGGCTGGGCCGCGAGTTCCTGCCGCCGCTCAATGAAGGCGCGATCGGGATGCAGACATTCCGACTGCCGAGCGTCTCACTGACCACCTCCCGGCAGATGGAGCTCGAGGTGGAGCGGGTGCTGCGTTCCTTCCCGGAGATCACGACGGTCGTCTCCAAGACCGGGCGCGCCGACATCGCGTCCGACCCGATGGGGCTCGAGGTCAGCGACGTGATCGCCAACCTGCGCCCGCGCTCGGAATGGAAGACCGCGAAGACGCGCGAGGAGCTCGTGGAGAAGATCCGTACGCGGCTCGAAAGCATCCCCGGGATGTCCTACAGTTTCTCGCAACCCATCCAGTTGCGCGTCGACGAGCTCGTGTCGGGTGTGAAGGCCCAGATCGCGATCAAGATCGTCGGTGACGATCTCGCGGTGCTGCGCGAACAGGGGGAGGCCGTCGAGCGGGTCATCCGGCAGGTGAGAGGAGCCGCCGACGTGAATCTCGAACGCACGGCGGGCACGGCCTATCTCGACGTGGACATCGACCGAGAGCGCATTGCCCGCTACGGCATCAACGTGGCCGACGTCCAGGCCATCATCGAGACCGCGATCGGTGGCAGCGAAGCCACGACGCTACGGGAAGGGCAGCGGAGCTTCGCCGTGGTCGTGAAGTTCCCCGAGGGCGTGCGCTCCGATCCGGCGCATTTCGAGAACCTGATGGTCACCGCCGAGGATGGCCAACGGGTACCCCTGAGCCAGCTTGCGCACATCCGGGTGGAGGAGGGGCCGGCGCAGGTCAGCCGCGAGAGCGGCCAGCGGAGGATCGTGATCGAGTGCAATGTCACGGGGAGGGACATGGGCTCGTTCGTGGCTGATGCCCAGCGCGCCGTGGCGCGCGAGGTCGCCCTGCCGCCCGGGTACTTCATCACCTGGGGCGGCCAGTTCGAGAACCAGCAGCGGGCGATGGCGCGGCTCTCCATCGTGGTGCCGCTGGTCGTGCTGCTCATCTTCCTGCTGCTGTTCACCAGCTTCGGCTCGCTGCGAAACGCCATTCTCATCGTGCTCAACATCCCGTTCGCACTGATCGGCGGTGTCATCGGGCTGTTCATCTCCGGGCAGAACCTGAGTGTCGCTGCGTCTGTCGGGTTCATCGCCTTGTTCGGCGTCGCGGTCCTCAATGGCGTCGTGATGGTGTCCTACTTCAACCAGCTCCGGCGGGAGGGCGCCACGCTTCAGGACGCGGTCTTGCGCGGTGGCGAGTTGCGCCTGCGGCCGGTCCTCATGACCGCCCTCGTGGGGGCTCTGGGGCTGATCCCGCTCCTGATCGCGTCCGGGCCCGGCTCGGAGATCCAGCGCCCGCTGGCTTCCGTGGTCGTGGGCGGCCTCGTCACCTCCACGCTGCTGACCCTGTTCCTGCTGCCCATCCTCTACCGCTGGCTCGAACGGCGGGACGTCGAGTTCTAAAGGAGTCGCCGATGAAGCGAATCGAGGCGTACATTCAGCCCTTCATGCTCACCCGGGTGATGCACGAGCTTCGGGAAGCGCACGTCCATGGCCTCACGGTGTCGGACGTGAGAGGTTTCGGGCGCGAGAAGGACGAGAGCTACCCCCACGATGCGTCCGACTATGCGGTCGATTTCACTCCCAAGGTGAAGCTCGAGATCCTCTGCCGGGATTCCGACGCCGACGGCCTCGTGGAGGCGCTGGTCCGCGGGGCCCACACCGGCCGGCGCGGCGACGGGAAGGTATTCGTGACCAGCGTCGAGTCCGTGGTCAGCATCCGCAGCCGGGAATCGGGCGACGAGGCCATCTAGGAGGACGAGTGCACGGGCACAACCACGGGGCCCCAACTTCATCGAGGACCTTCGCGATCGGGATCGGGCTCAACGTCCTCTTCGTGATCGTAGAAGTCGTGTATGGGCTTCGAGCACACTCGCTCGCCTTGCTGTCCGATGCGGGACACAATCTCGGCGATGTGCTCGGGCTGGGGCTCTCGTGGGGTGCGGTCATTCTGGCCCAGCGGCCACCCAGCGAGCGACACACCTATGGCATGCGACGTGCATCCATCCTCGCCTCGCTCGGCAACGCCATCCTCCTGCTCGTTGCCGTTGGTGGCATATCGTGGGAGGCACTGCAACGCTTGGCCAGCCCGCACGCCGTCGAGGGTGAAACGGTCGTGGTGGTCGCGGCGATTGGCATCGTCGTCAATGGGTTGGCCGCTCTGTTGTTCATGTCCGGGCGTCACCATGACCTCAACGTCCGCAGCGCCTTCCTGCACATGCTCTCGGATGCGGCGGTCTCTGTCGGCGTGATCCTCGCCGGTATCGCCATCCAGCTGACCGGGAAGTCCTGGGTGGACCCGGTCGTCAGTCTCGCCGTGGGCGCGATTATCGTGGTCGGGACCTGGAACCTGCTCCGGGAGTCGCTTCGGCTGGCGATGGATGCCGTGCCCGAGGGTATCGATCTACAGGGTGTACAGGCCGCGCTGGCAGGTCTGCCAGGCGTGACGGCTGTGCACGATCTGCACATCTGGGCCATGAGCACCACCGAGACCGCGCTGACGGTCCATCTCGTCGTGCCCGACCAGAGCACCAACGACGACACCATGGCTAAGATCTGTCGCGATCTTCACGATCGCTTCGGGATCGAACACACGACCATCCAGGTTGAACGAGGTGACGGTGCCGCCGAATGTGGCCAGGCACCCGACCATGTCGTCTAGGAGCACGCTGTGAGCGATACGCTGCGCGTCAAAGTCCACGGTCTCGACTGCGCCGAAGAGGTGGCAGCGCTTCGCCGTGAGGTCGGGCCCGCCGTCGGGGGCGAGGAGCGCCTGTCGTTCGATCTCCTGGGCGGCATCATGACCGTGACAGCGGCGCCGCCTGCGACCGTCGTGCTGGCCGCCGTGGCCCGGACCGGGATGCGTGCCGAGCTGGTCGTCGAGGCAAGGCACGCGAGCGGGCTGCAGATGCACGACGACCGCCGTGAGCGGAACCTGTTCACGCTAGTGAGCGGGTTGTTCGCGGCCGCGGGCTTCGCAACGCACGCGGTGCTCGCGGGCGGTGTGCTGGAGGCGTTTGGGCGGGAGGGGCTCGGACATGATCACGCGGTCCCCGTCGCCTCCATGGCGCTCTACCTGATCGGAATCGCCGCCGGCCTGCGATTTGTCATCCGCAAGGCGTGGATCTCCGCCGTTCGGCTTCGCCCCGACATGAACCTGCTGATGACGGTCGCCATCTTCGGAGCGATCGCGCTGGGCGAGTGGTTCGAGGCCTCGAGCGTGGCTTTCCTGTTCGCGCTGTCGCTGGCGCTCGAAGCGTGGAGCATCGGCCGGGCACGGCGGGCCGTCGCGGCCCTGCTCGACCTGAGCCCGCCCACGGCACGGGTGAAGATGCCCTCGGGGGATCGCACCATGCCGATCGAATCCGTTCCGGTGGGTGCGATCTTCCTGCTGCGCCCCGGCGACCGCGTCCCGCTTGATGGCATCGTCGTGGCCGGTTCCAGTGCGATCAACCAGGCCCCGATCACGGGTGAAAGCGTGCCGGTGTTCAAGGAGCCCGGCGCCGACGTGTTCGCCGGTACCATCAATGGCGATGGCGCGCTGGACGTCCGGAGCACACGCGCGGCCGGCGACACGACACTCGCCAAGATCATCCGCCTCGTGCGCGACGCCCAGTCGAAGCGAGGAACAGCCGAGCAGTGGGTCGACCGGTTCGCCCGCCGGTACACGCCGACGGTCATGGTGCTGGCGCTCGTGTTCGCTCTGGTTCCGCCGCTGCTGTCGTTGGGAAGCTGGAGCATGTGGTTCTACCGCTCGCTCGTCCTGCTGGTGATCGCCTGCCCGTGTGCCCTCGTGATCTCGACGCCCGTGAGCATCGTCGCGGCGCTCGCTTCTGCGGCACGGGCCGGTGTGCTCGTGAAAGGCGGGCTGTTCCTGGAGATCCCCGCACGCCTCAAGGCGATCGCCTTCGACAAGACCGGGACCGTGACCGAGGGGCGACTCGAAGTCACTTCCGTTGAGCCCCTGAACGGTCACACGGAGCGGGAGTTGATCGAGCGCGCCGTGGCCCTCGAGTCGAGCTCCTCCCATCCGCTCGCCCGGGCCGTCATGGCACATGCGGCCAGGCTGGGTGTCGCTGCCTCTGCCGCGGACGGCGTCACCCTTGTTCCTGGCAAAGGCACGACGGGCCGTATCGATGGCCGCGAGTTCTGGGTCGGATCGCACCGCTACCTGGAGGAGCGCGGCCAGGAGGCGCCCGAGGTCCATGCGATGATCGAACGACTATCGGGGATTGGCAGCTCGGTCGTCGTCATCGGCAACGAGCGCCACGTCTGTGGGGTGATCGCTTTGTCCGATCGCCCACGCGCTGAAACCCAGGCCGTGCTGGACAGTTTGCGCCAGCTCGGGATCGAGCGACTGGTGCTACTCACCGGCGACAACCGCGGCACCGCCGAAGCCGTGAGCCGAGCGTTCCGATTCGACGAAGTGCGCTCCGAGCTCCTGCCTGAGGACAAGGTGTCGGCCATTCGTGAACTGGTCGGGCAGTACGGTTCCGTCGCCATGATCGGAGACGGCGTCAACGACGCGCCTGCCATGGCGACGGCTAGTCTCGGGATCGCCATGGGCGCAGCCGGCAGCGATGCCGCCATCGAGACCGCCGACGTCGCGCTGATGTCCGACGACCTGTCGAAGCTGCCGTGGCTGGTCGCCCACTCGCGGCGCACGGTGGCGATCATGCGGGAGAACATCACCTTCTCTCTGCTGGTAAAGGTGGTCTTCGTCGTCCTCACATTTGCGGGGCGGGCCACACTCTGGAGCGCAATCACGGCGGACATGGGAGCGTCCTTGCTCGTGATCCTCAATGCTCTGCGGCTGCTTCAACCAGCTCCCCTGATTTCACGGGGCAGTCTGGAGACTGCGTCTTCGCCGGACCCCATACCCGGCTCCAGATGAGGCAAGGGTTGGGGTGGGAGACTTGGGAGGACGTCGCGGCTCAGGTGGGGAAGACCGTCAGCGAGATCCT
Source organism: Candidatus Eisenbacteria bacterium (assembly GCA_020847735.1). NCBI lineage: Bacteria > Candidatus Eiseniibacteriota > Candidatus Eiseniibacteriota bacterium. The sequence continues at coordinate 80,503 of JADLBL010000008.1, read as the reverse complement.
CGAGGAGGCGGCACGCTGACCATCGTCGAAGGCGGAGTAGTTGCGCCCCGAAACATAATCATGTAACTATGCGTTGATGAGCCGATCGAAGCCCTCAGCCCTGCGACCCCTCCCGAGTGGGGAGGCCATCACCCTCGAAGCCAAGTTGTTTCGGGGACTGGCCGATCCATCCCGTCTGGCGATTCTGAAGGTTCTGCTGGCGGGTGAGAGTTCCGTGTCGGACATCGTCGAGAGCACGGAGCTTTCCCAGCCCAACGTGTCTGGGCATCTCGCATGCCTGCGCGATTGCGGGCTGGTCACGAGTCGGCAAGAGGGACGATCCGTCTTCTACTCGCTCGCCGACGAAGGCCTGCACGACGTGTTCTCGGCCGCCGAGGGAATCCTCGCTCGCGTCGCGGAGCGTATCTACGGCTGCACGAGGTACCGCTCGTGAGCATCACCGCCACGCCCGCGGGCCCGATGCGTCGCGCGGCAGCGCTCTCCCCGCTGCAACTGGTGGTCGCGGTGACCGGCTTGCTCGCGGTAGGCATGGTGCTGGCGTGGCAGGCGCTCGCAGTGCACGGGGTTCCCGATCCCTCGCTCTCCGGTTTGAGCCGCTCGGCGGTTGTACTGAGCAGCGGGATCCTGGTCTTCCGGGAAGGACTCGAAGCGGTTCTCGTGCTCGCGGCAGTGACCGCGGGGCTGGCCCGCTACAAACCGGATTTCTGGCGACCGGTGCTGCTCGGTGTCGGCGTCGCCCTTCTTGCGACCGTGGCCACGTGGTTTGTCGCGGTTGCGCTCATCTCATCCGTGAATGCCTCCGAACTGCAGATCCAGGCGGCCACCGGGCTCATTGCGATCGTTGTCCTGCTCGTGGTGATGAACTGGTTCTTCCACAAGCTGTACTGGACCGGCTGGATCTGTCACCACTGCCAGCGTAGAAACCAGCTCTTCAAGGAGCCGAACGCGACAGCATCGAGCGTGACGATGGGCCTCGCCTTCCTTGGATTCACGGCGATCTATCGCGAGGGCTTCGAGGTCGTGCTCTTCCTGCAGGACCTCCGACTGAAGGCCGGCACTGGCAGCGTGCTCGGCGGAGTCGGGATCGGCCTCGTGCTGACTGGCATCGTCGCGGTGCTGACTTTTCTCGCTCACCGGCGGCTGCCTTATCGGCGCATGCTCATCTTCACGGGAGTCCTTCTGGCGGGCGTGCTCATCGTCATGGTCGGAGAAAGCGCGCAGGAACTTCAGCAGGCCGGCTGGCTCCCGACTCACCAGGCTGCGCTTCCGATCCCGACCTGGATGGGTGTGTGGTTCGCGACCTTCCCGACCTTCGAGGGCCTGAGCTCACAGGCGCTGGCCGTCGTCATCGTGCTGGGGTCCTATCTCTGGGTTCGGAGACAGGTTCCGAAGGGACCGAGCGGCGAAGCTTCCACCGCCGGTTGTGAGGTGAACTCGCTGGGTGGCTGACCGCTGGCTGCCGGCTGGAGATCGCGCACCTAGGAGCGGTCCACCCTCTTCCCTTGTCCGCGGTCAGCTCAAGCTCCATAATATGCCCAGTTGCGCATATGAGCATGGGAGGCACGATGCAGGAGTTTGCGACAGTCTTCAAGGCGCTTGGCGATCCGACGCGCCTGCGCTTGGTGCGATTGCTGCTCGAGGGCGGCACGGAGCTCTGCGTCTGCGAGCTGGCCGACAGCCTCGAGGAATCCCAGTACAACGTCTCCAAGCACTGCGCGGCACTCAGGTCGGCGGGCCTTCTCGAGAGCCGGCGCGAGGGACGCTGGATCTACTACCGGGTTGCCGACGATCGACTGGCGTTCCGTTCACTCGTACTTCAAGCGGTAGCCGGCATTCCGGCCGATCACGTCAAGAGAGACCGGGCTGAACTGCGCAAGCGGCTCCGGCTGCGCGAGGACGGCAAGTGCCTGCTGGGAATCCAGAAGGCGCACCTGCTCCCGAGCGCGAGGGGGTGAGCGCGATGCCCGGGCGAGCCGAGCGTCTGACCACGCTACTCGCAGACCTGCGTTCCGCCACCGCGGCAAAGAAGTGCCATCGTTGCGGGTGCTTCCGTGGCACGGTGGAACAGTTGCACAAGGTCATGCCCTCACTGCCGGCCGAGGCGACGCGCGAGTTGCTGCCCGTCGTGACCGAGGGGCTCTCGCGGCTGATCCCCAGCGAGTACGACTGCCTCGGTTGCACCGTGTGTTGGCCCGCCAATGTACTCAACCTGGCCGTCGAGGAGTTCCCGGAAGCCGCGATCGAGGCGGATTCGGCGTGCCCGACCGACATTCCCGAGCGTCGGGCCGGATGGCCGCCCTATCCCGGGAACTTCCGCGTCCTCGATGCCGCAGGCGACGTGGCGGTGTGCGTGCTCACGTCGGAACACCTGGTCGAACCCATCGCCACCGCGGCACCTGCTCGCGTGGCAATCGTCGGCGCCGTCTACACCGAGAACCTCGGGATCGAGCGGATCCTCACGAACGTGCTGGCGAACTCGAACCTGACCACACTGCTGCTCTGCGGGGCCGACTCGCAGCAGCGGATCGGACACCTGCCTGGGCAGAGCCTGCTCAGCCTGGTCGCGAACGGTCTCGATGAGCGGGGGTTCATCATCGGGGCCCCGGGGCGGCGGCCGGTCATCAAGAACGTCTCCCGGGAGGCCGTTGAGACGTTCCGCCGCGAGATCGCCATCGTCGACCGCATCGGAACCGAGGATCTGCCGGGCGTCCTCGCCTCGGTCGCAGCGCTGCCGCCGTCGAAGAGTCGCCGGCCGGCCGAGACGGCTGGGGTAGGTCCGACGCCGATCTGGGCAGAGCCTCCTGCTCGGCTGGTGCTCGATCCGAAGGGCTACTTCGTCGTGCTGCCTGACCGCGCGCGCGGAGTCATCGTGCTCGAGCACTACAAGAACGACGGCGTGCTCTCCCTCGTTGTGGAGGGTGTGCGCTCCGACGAAATGGTCGCGACCGTGATCACCCGCGGCATCGTGTCTCGGCTCGACCACGCTGCGTACCTGGGGAAGGAACTGTCGCTCGCTGAACGTTCGCTCGCCACGGGCGAGCCCTATGTTCAGGACCGTGCCCCCGAGCCGGAATGCGGGAGCGGGTGCGGCTGCCACTCGAGCCCCATCATGTTGGGAGGGAAGAAGTCGTGAAAGCAACTGCTCGAGGCGCGGTGGTCCTACTGCTCGCTTCCTTCACGCTCGCCGGCTGCCACCGCAAACCTCTCGCCAAGGCGGCGCAGCCTGCTGATATCGGGGTCGAACAACTCGCGAAATCGCCGGAGGGCTACGCGGGCAGGGGCATCACGGTCCGCGGCGTGGTGTCGGAGATTGGTTCGGAAGGCCACATGTTCACGGTAATCGACGAGGCGGAGTACCGCTCCTGCCGCGAACTCGGGTGCGCTTCTTACGAGGTACCGGTTGCCTTCGCGGGCGCAATGCCCGAGACGGCAAGCGCCGTGCGCGTGTCGGGTCGCCTCGAGCAGTCCACGCCGGGTCGTTACATCGTACGTGCCGAAAGGGTCGAGGCGGTGCGGTGAGCCGGTCGGACTTCGCCCTGGCGGCCCTCGCCTTCGCCGCGACGCTGGGGCTGCACTTTGGCGTCCTCAGTTGGCAGCACGCCCACGTCGCGTCGCACTGGGTACATGTCGCGGGCGCGCCTGACCAATCCGCATGGGCGCGGTATGTCGGGCAGGGCGACTACTGGTTCGGCTACTCCTACGCGCTCGCGGCTGCCTTCACCGTCTTCGCGCTCGCGCTGACCATCCGCCAGCGGAGACAAGCGGCACAGGGCATCGTCGGCGGTGTGACCATGCTCGGCGTTCTCTACGGAGCCGGCTGCTTCCTGATCGGTTGCTGCGGCTCGCCGATGCTGGCGGTCTACCTCTCCCTCTTCGGTTCGTCGATACTGGGGCTCCTCAAGCCACTGGTTGCGCTAGTCACGACACTTTCCGTCGTCTTGAGCGCGGTATTGATTGTCCGGCGGGCTCGAATGCCTGCGTGCGCAGACTGCACACCGAAACTCCCGCTCAAGCCCTGAGAGCTTGAACGCGACGTGCGATGAGGGGGCTTCTTCAGATGACCGAGCAGGAAGATTGGGATGCCATCTATCACCAGAAAGCCGCCGACCGAGTGAGCTGGTACCGCCCGCACCTCGAGCGCTCCTTGGCCTTCATCCAGGGCGCTCATCTCGAAGCGAGGGCCGCGATTATTGATGTAGGCGGGGGCGCGTCCACCCTCGTGGACGACCTGCTCGATCGTGGCTTCACAGATCTCACGGTGCTCGATATTTCGATGACCGCCATCGCAGGAGCGAAGAGGCGACTCGGCCCACGAGCCGCAAAGGTGAGTTGGGTGGTCGCGGACATCACGCAGATAGAGCTCCAGGAGCACTGCCTTGATTTCTGGCACGATCGGGCCGTGTTTCACTTCCTGTGCGAGACCGGGGCCCGCCGCCGCTACGTCGAAGCCGTGCGACGTGCCTTGAAGCCAGGCGGACACATCGTGGTCGCCACGTTCGGGCCGCATGGCCCAAAGCAGTGCAGTGGCTTTGAGGTCACGCGATACAGCCCCGACGAGCTTCACGGTGAGTTCGGCTCTCCGTTCGAGAAGGTCGAAAGCTGCGAGGAAATGCACCTGACTCCGTGGGGCAGCGAACAGGAGTTCGTCTACTGCCACTGCAGAATGGTGGGCTGACGCTGCTCTCTGGGTCGTGTGAGCAGCCGAGGTCGGGGGCACTCACTCGGGATCGCATTGAAGATCCTGCTTCGCCGTGTGCAGGTTTCTCCGTTGGTGGTCCTGCTCCGGTGTCGTGAGGCCTCGCCGGATCAAGTGTTGGTGGCCCCATCTGTTGTGCTCGCTTGCACTTGGTAGCCCGCCTCTAGCGGTAGCGCGGTGGCATGAATCTGGCCTATCACGCGCTCGGAGTGGAGTGCATCCAGCACTCCTCGGGAACATGCACCCGACGGCCCGCGCCTCCCAAGTACTGATGCTCGACGCCCCGCATGCGCTGCGGAATCCCCGCGCGCAGGAGAATCGAATGAAGCTGGCGACTGGCTTCTTGTGCCTGCTGCTGGTCAGTGCCGGCCTGTCTCTTCTGCGGGTCCGGAGTTCTCAGGCGGTGCCCGCCTTCGCGCGGCGCGAGTCGGCCAAGTGCCAGATGTGTCACTTCCGTCTGCCCGAGCTCAATGAGGACGGACACTCCTACATCCGCCGCGGCCTTCGCGAGGAGCGGGGAGGGATGACACCGCAGGCGGGCATGGTCATGGGGACGCGAGAGGCCGAGAAGCCTCCGGTCGCCGCCACCGAGCGGCCGCTGGGCGAGGTGCTGCCGCTGGAATGGCAGCACTACCTGACCGTCATGGGACATCACACCTTCGAGGCGCGCAATCACGAGCAGGCCGCGTTTCACTCGGGGATGATCGATGGCTGGATCGGGGGACCACTCGATCAGCACTGGTCCGGACTCGCTAACTTCGCTTTCGATATCGAGGGCGGTGGCGTCGCGGTGGAACAGGCCTACGCCCAGTTCAACACATCATGGAGCCCGCGTTTCGCTTCCGTGCGCTTCGGCCAGCTCGTTCCGTTCGCGATCCTGTTCAACGGCGTCGGCGCGGCAATGCCGCTGTCGGCGCCGGTGGTCCTTGAGATGCCTTCGCGAGCAAATAGCCCTTGGGCGCCCGCGGTGCTCTTGCGAGGAGTTGAGCTCGGCGCGGTGAACCTGCCGCGCTGGAACGCGTATGTGGGCGCCGGCCAGCCCCAGATCGAGGGTCTCGTCGGCCCAGGCCACACAGATCTCTATGCTAGCGCCGAGTACCTGATTGGCGAGAAGGGCAATGCGCTCAGCGGGTTCGGCTACAGGGGCAAGATCGAGGCAACTCCCGACCAGGTTTCGCTGGACTACGACAGAGTGGCGCTCTTCGCCAATGCCTACGGACCGAAGACCAAGGGCGTACTTGGGCTTCTCTGGGGGACCGACAAGCCGGCCGGCGACAAGTCCCTGGCCTCAAAGGGGGGCTTCCTGCTCGGCGAGGTCCTGCTCGCGGAACGGTGGGCCGGATACGCACGCTACGATTACGCCAGTCGCGCCGTCCCCGTCGGGGACGCTGAAACGACCGACGGGCCGACGATGGGCGTATCGTTCTGGGTGCAGACTCAGGTGCGGCTCACGCTCGAGACCCAGTTCCTGAAGTCGACCGGTGCGTCTCGGGACCAGAGCGCGATCGCCGAGTTGATGTGGGCCTTCTAGGCCTACGGGGGAGTGATGCATGGGCAACATGGGAAACATGGGTGGCTACGGGCAGGGCGGATAGATGGTCCTGTGGTGGATCGGCGGGATTGCACTCCTGATCGTGCTTGTCTGGTTTCTCGCGAAGGGACGAAGCGGAAAGTAGGAGAGGCGGGCTCATGCTGGACACCGAATACGGGTTCACACGCACATTGAAGGGCATCTCGTACGAGGATGCACGACGGCGCATCGAAGCGGCGCTCAAGGCAGAAGGCTTCGGCGTACTGACGGAGATCGACGTCCGGGCAACTCTCCGGGCCAAGTTGAACGTGGACTTTCCCAACTACGTGATCCTGGGAGCGTGCAACCCGACCTTGGCTCACCAGGCGCTGAGCACGGATCCGGGAGTTGGGCTCCTGCTCCCCTGCAATGTCGTGGTCAGACAGGACGATGAGGGTAGCGCGGTCGTCTCGATCCTGGATCCGGAGGCCATGCTCAAGGTCGCGCCGCACTCGGCCGGGCTCGAAGGCCCGATGCGCGAAGCACGCGAACGCCTTCAGCGGGCGCTGGGCAAGGCATGAGGTGAATGGACATCAGGCGCACGCCTGAGGGACTCCGCAGGATGCATGCAGCCTGCCCGGGCCGCGTCAGGCCCGTGTGACTTCATGCACCAACCCTACGGAACGGGCATCAGAAGCCGATAACAGCCTTGACTGTCGGTCGTTGGGGAGTCAATGCTGTTGGAAGTCGAGTATCCATGGAGGTGCTGGTCGGATGAAGCTCTTGCTCGGGTTGCGCGTGATGTTGACTCTTCTCGTCGCGGTGCTGATGCCGCTCGAGTTGGGCCATTGCGCGTTCATGCCCGTGCAGGCGGCCGCCGTAACCGCAGTTGCCGACCATCACGACGACGGCGATCACGACTGCTGCCCCGAGTCCGGTCCCATGCAGAAGCCGACGTCCCCCTCGGACGGCTGCTGTTGCGGGAACATCCAGCTTCCGCTTGCCACCTCGCCAGGCTCGGTCTCCATCGACGCCCCGGTGTCCGCGGCCACGTCATTCGCCGTCGTGGCGACGAGCGTGGCGACGGCTGGCGCTCCGAGTGCTTTCGTCCGGCTCGAACCGGATGCCCGATCGGCTTCGCCGCCCGATCCCTCGACTGCATCGCAGTCGCCGCGTAGCCCTCCTTACTTCGCCTAGCATCCCGTTCTGGTCCTGACGTAGGACGAGGCGCGCCATATGGAATGGCGTGCGGGAATGCGAGTCAGGTGCCATCGCGCCCTGACGGAAAGGCGGAAATGGAATGTCTTCACGGCTGACGCATCGCCTCTTCGCGATCGCGTGCGCTGCACTCCTCGTGCCGGGAGCTGCGAGGCGCTCCCTCGCTCAATCCGACCTAGGTAGCGCAACGGTGACTCCTTCGGCAAGCGGCTCGTTCGAGCCCCTCGAGAGCCCTCTCACGCTGGAGCGGGCGCTCGCCATCGCTTACTACTCGCATCCGGACCTGCGCGTCGCCGCAGGGAATCTTGCCGTTGCGCGAGCCGACTCGGCGTTCGCCGGAGTTCCCGCGTTCAATCCGCAACTCGAGCTACAGACGGCCCGGGGCGGCCAGACGCTTGGTTCGGGTTCCGAGGGCACGCTGGACTTCGGCGTCAGCCAGGAGTTGGAGCTCTGGGGCAAGCGCTCGGCGCGCCAGTCGGCCGCCACTTCACGCTCCCTGACCACCGCGGCGCAATGGAGCGCGAGACGGCAGGAGCTCGAGTCGGACATCCGCGCGCGTTTCGAGCGTGCGCTCTTCCTTCAGGATCGCCTCGTCCTCTCAGACGAACTGGCCGATCTGGACCGCCACGTTGTTCAGGCCACGCAGGCTCGCGTGCGGGACGGTTCCATCACGCCCGTGACGGGACGCCTGACGGAGCTGGACCTGCTCCGGATGGAAGCGCAGGGCCGCCGCGCGCGCAGTGATCTTCGTCAGGCGCTTGTCTCGCTTGGCCTCGCGATCGGCCGGGCGCTTCCCGACTCCATCCGCCTCAGCGGCGAGGTGAGCGTGGATTCGCTGCAAGCGCCCGAGGATTCCGTCGTGGCATCGGCGCTGCGGGTGCGCGCAGCCGGCGACGTCTTCCGACGCCAGATCGCCGAGCGCCAGGCGGAACTCCGGGTGGCGGAGCTCGAAGGACGACCAGACCTCACGCTGGGACTGGGACTGACGAGGGACCGCCGCTCCTTCTCCAGTGGTGACTTCAGCGGCGATCCCGCGATCATCGGTGGAATCTCAGGCGCGAGCTCCACGGACAACCTCTGGACCGCCCGCATCAGCGCTCCGCTGCCCCTGTGGCAGAAGAACCAGGCAGGTCGCGCCCGGGCGTCCGCCGAGATCGGTCGCAGCGTGGCGGAGTACGACCGCTATCGCCTGCTGACGCAGATGGAAGTGCTGGGTGCCGTGCGGCGGTTCGAGGACGCCGCCGGGCTCTACCGGCTCTACCTCGAGCGATCGACTCACGTGCGGCAGGACCTTGCGTTGATCCGCGAGGCCTACACCGACGGACGCATCTCGCTCGATTCCTACCTCACGCAGAAGGGACGACTCGTGGACACGTTGCTCGGGCAACTGGAGGCGGGTGAGGCCTATTGGGACGCCCGTGGTCAACTGGAAGCGGCGGTCGGGCTCGATCTGGCTCACCTCAACGCGGCAGGTGCCCGATGAGACGCCTCGCCACGCTCCTGGTGCTCCTCCTCGCGGGAAGCACTCTGGCCCGGGTCGCGGACGCCCACGAAGGGCATGACGCGGCGCCGGGGACCGGTGCCGCCGCGATCTCGAGCCGGCACGTGCTCTCGGCACAGTCGGACCGCTACGAAGTCGTGCTCAAGAACGACGCGCTCACGCCCGGCCTCAAGAGCGAGTTCGATCTCTACCTCAGCGATTTCATGACCAACGCGCCCGTCGCGGGGGCCAAGGTCGGGTTGGTCCTGCGATCCGAGGCACGTGAACTGTGGTCGGGGGCCGCGACTGCGACCGCGCGCCCGGGCGTGTACACGGCTTCCTTCCAGGCGCCGGCTGACACGGGTTCGTATACGGTGCTGGTCACGGTTGCGGATCCAAAGGGGGAGGAACGCTTCGCGCTCTCGGGGCTCGAGGTGAGCCGCGAGCATGCGGACACTGCCCGCCCGTCACAGGGTGGATGGCCGTGGCTGTGGCTGCTCGGTCTCGCGGTCGCTCTGCTCGCGGGACTGGTCCTCCTGGCGCGTCGACGCACGCCGGCGGTCGCGGCATCGCTCATCCTGTGCTTCGTGCTCGCGCCCACCGCGCGTGCGCACGAGGGCCACGACGATGCGCCGACAGCGTCCGGCGCTCCGGTCGGTCCCGGCGCGCAAGTCTATGTCGCCAAGGAATCCCAGTTCCTGATGGGGATCCGTACCGAGCCGCTCGCGCGCCGGCCGGTTCAGAGGCGGTTGAGCGTGCTCGGGCGAGTCGCTCCGCGCGGAGGCGGCGAGATCGAGATCGTGGCCCCGCAGTCGGGGCGCATCTTCTTCGCCGGTGGGCAGGCCCCGGTGCTGGGGCAGGGCGTGACCAAGGGGCAGTCGATCGCGCAGCTCAGGGTCGTAGACGACCTCGCGCTTCGCGTGCCCATAACGGGCGTGCTCACGGGCGTGTTCGTCGTGAACGGCCAACTGGTCGAGGCGGGGCAGAGGCTCATGACCCTGCTCGATCCCTCGGTGGTCTGGGTGCATGCCGACGTGTACGAGGCGGACATCGCCAGCGTCCAGGCCTCGACGCATGCGGTGATCACGTCACAGACCATGCCGGACCTGTCGCTTGCGGGCCGGCGCGTCGCGCTGGGGGTCACGCAGGGCGAGGTACCGGGCGCCATCGAAGTGTGGTTCGAGGTCCCCAATCCCGGTGGCCGGCTGCGGATCGGGGCGCTGGTGGACGTCGGCATCGAGCAGGGCGGAGTGGAATCGGCGCTGGTGATCCCGAGAAGCGCCGTATTCGAGAAGGACGGACGCAAACTCGTCTTCGTCCACACCGCGCCCGAGCGTTTCACGGCACGCGAAGTCACGCTCGGGACCAGCCTCGGTGCGCGCGTCGTGGTGACCGGCGAGCTCGCTCCCGGCGACCGGGTGGTCGCCACGGGTGGTTATCCCCTGCTGACGGCTCCGGTCGTCAGTCTCGGAAACTGAGGGGAACGACCCATGCTCGATCGCATCATCCTCTTCGCGTTGCGCAACCGGCTGTTCGTGATTGCGGCAGCCGTGCTGCTGCTGATCTACGGCGGCATGGTGCTCATCAAGCTGCCCGTTGACGTGTTCCCGGACCTCAATCGTCCGACCGTGACCGTCATGAGCGAAGCCCCGGGCCTCGCCCCCGAGGAAGTCGAGACCCTCGTCAGCCTCCCGATCGAGACCACGCTCAACGGGGCGCCGGGCGTGGAGCGCGTGCGCTCCACGTCGGGCATCGGGCTGTCGGTGGTGACGGTCGAGTTCGCCTGGGGCACGGACATCTACCGGGATCGCCAGTTGGTGGGCGAGAAGCTGCAACTCGCCGCGGAGCACCTGCCCAAGGGCGTCGCACCGGCGATGGGGCCGGTCTCCTCGATCATGGGCGAGATCATGCTGCTGGGGTTGGAGAGCACCGACGGCACGACGTCGCCGATGGAGATGCGGACGCTGGCGGATTGGGTGGTGAGGCAGCGGCTGCTGACCATCCCGGGCGTCTCGCAGGTCATCCCGATCGGCGGCGGGGTCAAGCAATACCAGGTGCGGGTGAACCCGCAGCGTCTCGCGGCGCTGGGCCTGTCCCTCAAGGACGTCGAGCTGGCGGTGGGGGCCAGCAACGAGAACACCACGGGCGGCTACCTCGAAGCTCAGTCGCAGGAGTATCTGATCCGCAACCTGGGGCGCCTGCGGAATCCCGATGAGCTGCTCAACACGGTGGTGGCGACGCACAACGGCGTGCCGGTGCTGCTCAGGGAAGTCGGCAGCGTCGGGGTCGGCACGCTGGTGAAGCGCGGCGATGGCAGCGTCAACGGCAAGCCGGCCGTGATCCTCTCCATCCAGAAGCAGCCGGGTGCCAGCACGATCGAGCTGACGAAGAGCATCGAAGCGGCACTCAAGGAGCTTCGCCCTTCGCTGCCGAAGGACGTGAAGATGCGGCCCCTGTTCAAGCAGGCCAACTTCATCGAAGCGGCGATCCGAAACGTCGAGCAAGCACTCCGCGATGGCGCCATCCTGGTGCTCATCGTGCTGTTCCTCTTCTTGCTCAACTTCCGCACGACCGCGATCACGCTGACCGCCATCCCGCTGTCATTCGTCACAGCCGCGGTCGTGTTCCACATCTTCAACATCTCGATCAACACGATGACGCTGGGCGGGCTGGCCATCGCCATCGGCGAACTCGTGGATGACGCAATCGTCAACGTCGAGAACGTATTTCGGAGATTGCGCGAGAATCGCCACGCGGCAGAGCCGCGGCCGGCCCTCGAGGTCGTCTACAAGGCATCATCCGAGGTCCGGAACTCCATCGTCTACGCCACCATCCTCGTGGTGCTCGTGTTCCTGCCCCTCTTCGCGCTGAGCGGGATCGAGGGCCGCCTGTTCGCACCGCTCGGGGTGGCGTACATCGTCTCGATCCTCGCTTCGTTCGTGGTCTCGCTGACCGTCTCGCCGGCGCTCTGCCTGTATCTCCTGCCGAAGGCGAAGGTCATGGCCGAGGAGCGGGACTCATTCGTCGTGCGGCACCTGAAGAAGTGGGACACGCGGTTGCTGCACTTCACGCTGCCCCACCCGGAGGTCGTGATCGGCGGGGCGATCGTGCTCGTGCTCGCGGCGGCCGCGCTGGTGCCGCTCATGGGCCGCGAGTTCCTGCCGCCCTTCAACGAAGGGACGGCCACGATCAACGTCATCGCGGCCCCCGGTACGTCGCTCAGCGAGTCGAACCGCATCGGCACGATCGCCGAGCAGCAGCTGCTGAGCGTGCCCGAGGTCATCTCGACCGGTCGTCGCACCGGTCGCGCCGAACTCGACGAGCACGCGGAGGGCGTGCACTACACTGAGATCGATGTCGACTTCCGTCACTCCAAGCGGAGCCGCGAAGCAGTGCTCGGCGATATTCGGCAGCGGTTGGCCGAGATCCCGGGCGTGTTCTCCAACATCGGCCAGCCGATCTCGCACCGGCTCGATCACCTGCTCTCGGGTGTGAGGGCGCAGATCGCGGTCAAGCTGTTCGGCAACGATCTGGACCTGCTGCGCGCCAAGGCCGCCGAGATCCAGGCGGTCATGGGCACCGTGCCCGGTGTGGTGGACCTGCAGACGGAGAAGCAGGTGCTGGTGCCACAGGTGCGGATCCAGGGCGACCGGGTGGCGCTCGCCCGGTATGGCCTCAACGTCGGAGACCTGAACGAGGCGCTGGAGACGGCATTGGACGGCCGTGTCGTGTCACAGGTTCTCGAAGGGCAGCGGACATTCGACCTGATGGTGAGGTTCGACGATGCCTCCCGCGGGAGCCTGGAGGCCATCCGCAACGCGCTCATCGACACTCCCTCGGGCGCGAAGGTGCCGCTCTCCGCGATCGCCACGATCGAAGAATCGCGGGGACCCAACGTCATCCAGCACGAGAACGTCCAACGCCGCATCGTGGTCTCGGCCAACGTCAGCGGCAGGGACCTGGGCCGGGTCGTTGGCGAGATCGAGAAGAAGGTGGGGGCGCAGGTCTCGCTGCCCACGGGGTACTTCGTCACGTACGGCGGCCAGTTCGAGAGTCAGGAGTCCGCGACGCGCCTGATCGGCATCCTGAGCCTGTTCTCGCTCGCGGCGATGTTCCTCGTTCTGTTCGCGCATTTCCGGTCGGTGCCGATCGTGCTGCAGATCCTGCTCAACATCCCGTTGGCGCTCATCGGAAGCGTTGTGGCCATCTTCCTGACCGGCGGCACATTCTCGGTGGCCTCGCTCGTCGGATTCATCACGCTGACGGGCATCGCCTCGCGAAACACGATCATGATGGTCTCGCACTACCTGCACCTGATGAAGGACGAGGGGGAGCAGTTCGACATGCACATGGTCGTGCGCGGCTCGCTCGAGCGGCTGGTGCCGGTGCTGATGACCGCATTGACCGCGGGGCTGGCGCTGATCCCGCTGGTGCTGGCGAAGGGCGAGCCGGGCAAGGAGATCCTCTACCCGGTGGCCACGGTCATCCTCGGCGGGCTGATCAGCTCGACGCTGCTCGATACGATCGTGACGCCGGCGGTGTTCTACCGGTTCGGACGGAAGTCGGCGGAGAAGTACCTGGCGGGAGCCTCGGAAGAGTCGTAGGGGTGCGCTCGATCCGCGGGCGCACGAAGCCGTGTCCTCCAAGACGGGAGAGTGGGATGAACGTGAATCTGAAGAAGTGGGTCTTGGTCGCAGCAGCGGCTGCGATGGTGATGGCGGTGATGGTCGTGGCGGGCTGCTCTTCGAACAAGGGCTCGTCGGATGCGCCTGCGGCATCTTCCCAGCCCGCGCCCGCGGCGTCCGCGCCGAGCGGCGAGGCTGGACACGAGATGTCACCCGACATGGTGATGCCGGCAGGCACCATCCCCGAGATCTGGACGCAGATCGCCGGCGAGCAGACCAAGCTGACGGCGGCAATCCAGAACGGCCAGCTCAAGGATGTCCACCACCTCGCCTTCGGGATCCGCGACCTCGTCGTGGCGCTGGCGGACAAGGCCAAGGCGGCATCGCCGGCGAGCGCGCCGAAGCTCGACGGCATGGTGGCCCAGGTCAAGGCGTCCGCCACGAAGCTCGACGAGCTCGGCGACGCCGGCAACCTGAGCGGGACGCAGGCCGAGTACGCGAAGCTGGAGACCGTTCTGGGTGCCCTCAAGTCCGTTACCGGCGGGAAGTAGTGGTCAGCGTCGCGCACGAAGCGGACGCCAAAGTGGAGGATTCCGTGACGCTCCCAACGCCATCCCGCACGACGCCCCCACCGCATGAACTCATGCGGTGGGGTGTCGTGACGTTGCTCGCCCTGATGTTCTCCACCGCTGTCCTCCAGCCGGAAGCCCGTGCGGTGACCGCGAATGTCGTGGCTGCACTCCCGGGCGCGAATCCACTTGCCTCCCCTGCACCGGTGGGCAGCCGTGAACCGTATCTCGCAACGATGCCGGACGGCCGGTTCGCGCTGAGCTGGCTGGAGCCCGCGGGCGGCGAGAGCATGGCGCTCCGTTTCGCGATCTTCGACGGAAAGGGGTGGTCGAAGGCGTCCACCATCGCCGTCGGCGACTCGTTCTTCGTGAACTGGGCGGACGTGCCGAGCATCCGACCGCTCGGAGGCGATCGGATCGCGGCTCACTGGCTGTGGCGCAGCGGCAAGGGGACGTACGCGTACGATGTTCGCGTGAGCCAATCGGCAGACGCCGGTCGGACGTGGAGCAGGCCCATCACACCGCATCGGGACGGCACAGCGAGCGAGCACGGTTTCGTCTCGCTTGTCGCGGATACCGGCGGCGTGCTGGCGGTCTGGCTCGATGGCCGCAAGACCGAGGGCCACGATGAGGAATCGCCCGGGCCCATGCCGGACATGACCCTGAGAACCGCGTCCATCGCGAGTGATGGACGGCTGCGGAATGAGGGCGAGATCGACAGCCGAACGTGCGACTGCTGCCCGACCGCCGCGGTCGTGACGGACCGAGGCGTTCTGGTGGCCTACCGCGACCGAAGCTCCGACGAGGTGCGAGACATCTACGTCACCCGCCGAGAGGCGGACGGCTGGTCGTCGCCACAACCTGTTCACTCCGACGACTGGCATATCGCCGGGTGTCCCGTGAGCGGGCCGGCGCTCGCCGCGCAGCAGTCGCACGTGGCGATCGCGTGGTACACGGCCGCGGCGGATTCGCCCCGCGTCTACGTAGCATTCTCTGACGATGCTGGCCGGCACTTCGAACCGCCAGTTCGGATTGACGAGGGCAGCGCGCTCGGCCGGGTCAGCGTCACGCTTCTCTCCGACGGCTCCGTGCTCGTGACCTGGCTGGAATCCAGTGGCCACGACGCTCTGGTGCGGACGCGGCGTGTCTCCGCTTCCGGAGCGCCCGGCGCCGCGATCACCGTGGCGCGGACGTCGGCGGCCCGATCGAGCGGGTATCCGCGCGTGCTGACGTCGGGACGGACCACCCTGATCGCCTGGACCGAGGCCGGAATGTCACCTCAGGTGAAGCTCGCCACCCTCGAGCTCAGGTGAGCGGATGATCCAGAAGGGAGGAATACCGTGAACGACGCTCTGGCGGTGAACACCTCTCGTGACCCCGTGTGCGGGATGCAGGTCAAGGGGACGTCGCCTCACCGGCACGTTCACACGGGAGTGGAGTACCGATTCTGCAGCGCGGGCTGCCTGGCGAAGTTCCGTGCGGAGCCGGAGCGCTACCTCGCGAAGCCCGAGCCGGCTTTGCACGCCTCCGCGACTCATCCCGCTGCGCCGACTGGGTCCGCCGCGATATACACCTGTCCCATGCACCCGGAGGTGCGGCAGGCCGGTCCCGGCACGTGCCCGAGGTGCGGGATGGCGCTGGAGCCCGTTGAGCCGGCCGCCGCGACCACCAGGACCGAGTGGGTGTGCCCGATGCATCCGGAGATCGTGCGCGACGCCCCCGGTGCATGCCCGATCTGCGGGATGGCCCTCGAACCGAGAACGGTGTCGCTCGAGGAAGCCGAGAACCCAGAGCTCGCCGACATGACGAAGCGGTTCTGGGTGGGCGCTGCCCTCACGGTGCCGCTGCTCATCGTCGCGATGGGAGACATGCTGCCGGGGCGCCCCGTCGAACGTCTGATCGGAACGACAGTCTCCTCCTGGCTTCAGCTCGTGCTCGCCACGCCCGTCGTGCTCTGGGCGGGATGGCCATTCTTCGTTCGCGGGTGGCAGTCGATCCCGAATCGCAGTCCGAACATGTTCACGCTGATCGCCCTGGGCGTCTCCATGGCGTTCGGGGAGAGCGTGCTGGCAACGGTCGCGCCGCAGGTGTTCCCGAACGCGTTCCGGGAGCATGGTGGCCGGGTCGCCGCGTACTTCGAGGCCGCCGCGGTGATCGTCACGCTCGTGCTGCTCGGTCAGGTGCTCGAGCTGCGCGCGAGGAGCCGGACGAGTTCGGCGATCCGCGCCCTGCTCGGCCTCGCACCGAAGACTGCTCGCCGAATCAAGGCCGATGGCACCGAGGAGGACGTTCCTCTCGACAGGGTCGTCGTGGGTGACCGACTCCGCGTGCGGCCGGGGGAGAAGGTCCCAGTGGATGGCCTGGTCGTCGAGGGCCAGAGCGCGGTGGATGAATCGATGGTGTCGGGCGAGCCGATCCCGTCCGAGAAGGTCCGCGGCTCTCGCGTCATCGGTGCGACGGTCAACGGAACCGGCTCACTGGTCATGCAGGCGGAGCGCGTCGGAGCCGAAACGCTGCTCGCCCGCATCGTCCAGATGGTCGCGCAGGCGCAGCGCAGCCGCGCCCCGATCCAGAAGCTGGCCGACCGTGTGTCCGCGGTCTTCGTGCCCGCCGTGGTGATTGTCGCGGCGATCACGTTCATCGTCTGGGCCATCGTGGGCCCCGAGCCGCGCATGGCCTACGCCACGCTCAACGCCATCGGCGTGCTGATCATCGCCTGCCCGTGCGCCCTGGGGCTGGCCACGCCCGTGTCCATCATGGTGGCCACCGGCCGCGGGGCCACGATGGGCGTGCTGTTCAGGAACGCCGAAGCGATCGAGGTGTTGCGTACCGTCGATACACTCGTCGTGGACAAGACCGGCACGCTCACCGAGGGCAAGCCGCGGCTTGTCAGCGTGGTCCCGATCGCTCCCTGGGCCGAGACCGACGTGCTGCGGCTCGCCGCGAGCCTGGAGCGGGCCAGCGAGCACCCCCTCGCCGCCGCGATCGTCGCCGGCGCCGAGGAACGGGCCATCGCACTCGCCAACGCCACCGGTTTCGCGTCACGGACCGGGATGGGCGTGTCGGGCGAGGTCGAGGGACATGCCGTGCAACTGGGGAACGCCGCGCTGCTGAGCGAAGCCCAAGTCGAGCCCGGCGCGACGGGCACGCGGGCCGAGGAACTCCGCCTATCGGGGCAGACCGTGATGTACGCCGTCGTGGACGGGGCGCTCGCGGGGTTGATCGGTGTCGCCGACCCCATCAAGTCCACCACGGCGGATGCCATCCGTCAGTTGCATGGGGAGGGGTTGCGCCTCGTGATGCTGACCGGAGACAGCGAGACCACGGCGAGGGCGGTCGCAAGGCAACTCGGTATCGACGACGTCCTCGCCGGTGTCCTGCCCGACCAGAAGGCGTCGAAGATCAAGGAACTGCAGGCTGACGGCCGGGTCGTAGCCATGGCCGGCGACGGGATCAACGATGCCCCCGCGCTCTCGCAGGCACAGGTCGGCATCGCGATGGGGACCGGGGCGGATATCGCGATGGAGAGCGCGGGCGTCACCCTGGTCAAGGGTGACCTGCGGGGCATCGTGCGTGCGCGGCGCCTGAGTCGGGCGACGATGGGCAACATCCGCCAGAACCTGTTCTTCGCG
Organism: Candidatus Eisenbacteria bacterium; assembly: GCA_020847735.1. Taxonomy (NCBI): domain Bacteria; phylum Candidatus Eiseniibacteriota; species Candidatus Eiseniibacteriota bacterium. The sequence continues at coordinate 62,773 of JADLBL010000008.1, read as the reverse complement.
TTCGTGTACAACGTCCTCGGCGTGCCCATCGCGGCCGGCGTGCTCTATCCGACGTTCGGCTGGCTGCTCAGTCCGATCATCGCAGCGGCCGCCATGAGCCTCAGTTCGGTCTCGGTGATCGGCAATGCACTCCGGCTGCGAACGAAGGGGCTCTGACATGGGAGCTCGCGGGTTCGTGTTGCCGAACGATACCTGCCAGTTGTGGTGGAGTGCCCGTCAGTGTGTCAGGTTGGGTTCAGAGTTGAGAGGCCGGCAATCGTCATCCGGGATGTGGCGCAACGCGTTTGAGGTTAGCGCACTATCCCCACCAGATTGTCTGGTGGTGAGGGGCGAATCGGGCAGCGGCCCGAATCTTGCCCTTGCAATCGGCGGGGTTGAGCTACCATGCGTGTCGGCAGAGTTGCCGGCCGTTGCGGGCTCCCCCGGACGGAGATGCCGATGAAGCGTCTGTCGATTCCAAATCTGGTGCTTGCCGCCGCGCTGGCGCTGCTGCTGCCGCTCGAGCAGTTGCACTGTGCGTGCCTGGGATCGGAGACGCGTTCGGCGCCCGTCGCTTCGCACGAAGAGCACGGGTGCTGCGATTCGCAGTCGTCCACCCCGGCTGATCACCAGTCGCATGATCAGCAGACACCGCACGGCTGCGTGTGCCCCGAGATGGCTCCGATCCTGGTGCCCGCTGCGGGTGTGGTTGTCCTTGACGCTTCGACGGTGGCGCCCCTCGCGGTGCTCGCCGTCCCCGCGGTCATCGCGCCGGTCTTGATCGTCTCGGAGACGATCCCTGCGCTCGATGTCGGGAGTTCTCCACTTCCGGATGACCCCGGCGCGCACGGCCTGCGCGCGCCGCCCGCCACCGCCTAGCTCGCCCAGACCGCCGTGTTGAGCACACGCATGCCCTGCGTGTGACGGCTCAACGTTCCAGTCGCGCCGGATCCTCGGCCCGTGGTGCGTCCCGGCAAGCCTGCGGCTCGAGCAGCGCCCCCCATCCCTGTTGTGATCGTTCGTTCGACCCTTTGGTCCATTGCGACCAGACAGGAGAAGTCCATGAAGATCCTTTTTGGCGTCTTGGCGGTCATGACGACCCTCGCTGCCCTCACCACTTCTGCGGGCGCTGCGACCACGACGCGGCAGGAGCGGCGGATCGTGGTCACAGTGACGAAGAACGGCTTCGAGCCGGCCTCCGTGCACCTGAAAGCGGGCCAGCCTGTGCGTCTCGTGGTCACCCGCACCGTCGAGCGCACTTGTGCGACCGACATCGTCGTCAGCGAGTTCGGGATCAAGCAGCCGCTGCCCCTCAACAAGCCGGTCGAAGTCCGCTTCACGCCGCGCAAGCCCGGCGCCATCCGCTACGCCTGCGCGATGGACATGGTCGCCGGCAGCCTGATCGTCGAGTAGCGAGGGGGCCATGGCGGGCATTCCACGTATCGGGCGGAAGCCGGCGTTCCGGCGCCTGCTTACGATCGCCCTCGGTTTCGCTCTCTCCCTCCAAGTCGTGCTCGTGCACTCCGTGAGCGCGGCCTCGGGCGGTGCGGAACTCGGACGGGACTCCGTGCTTGCGGGGCTGCTGCGTGACGCCCTCGCGAACCGGCCCGAACTGGCGCAGGCGCAGGCGACGGTGCAGGCGGATCAGGCCCGGGTTCCGCAGGCGCGTGCACTTCCCGACCCGGTACTTTCGCTCGGTGTCCAGAACGACGGATTCCAGGGCCTGCAGATCGGGACCATGGAGACGAGCTACTGGTCCATCGTCGGAGCGCAGACATTCCCCTGGTATGGCAAGCGCTCGCTCCGTGCGAAGACGCAGTCATTGGGAGCGAAGCAGTCCGAATCCGACCTCGAGCGGGCTCGTCTCTCGGTGCAGGCAGAGGTTGAGCGGGGTTACGTGGACCTGCTTCTCGTGCGCGACCAGATCCGGATCCTGGGTACGCTCGAAGCTCTCTGGATTCAAGCAGAAGGGCTCTCCAGATCACGCTACGAGACCGGGGAAGGGGCGCAGTCGGATGTCCTGCGCGCCCAGCTCGAGCGAACCCGGCTTCAGCAGCAGCGCTGGGCGCTCGTGGCGGAGGAGAGGCGTCGCCTTGCTGTATTGAACCGCTCGGTGGGGCACCCGCTGGATCAGGTGATTCCCACGGCCGTTTCCCTTGGGGAAGTCGCAGATCCTCCGCTGCCTGATTCGTTGAGCGCAACGGCCGACGCCGAGGCCCGCAGCCCGGAGTTGCACAGGGCGCTGCTCGCGGTCGAGCAGTCGGGCGCACTCGTGTCGCTCGCAAGGAAGGAGTACTACCCGGACCTGACCGTGAGCGGTGGCGTGATGCCGCGCGGCGGTGAGTTCGAGCCGATGTGGCAGGCGGGCGTGTCGGTGCCGCTGCCACTCTGGGCGGGCAGCAAGCAGTCCAATGCCGTGCGCGAGTATCGGCTGCGTGGTCAGGCGGCCGAGAGTAGCGCGGAGACCATCCGCCGGCTCGTGCGGCAGCGGCTGGAGGAACGTCGAGCAATGCTCACCGCGTTGCTCGAGACGAACCGCCTTTACCGCTCGGGCTTGTTGATCCAGTCGGACGCCACCGTGTCGAGCGCCATGGCGCAGTACACAGTCGGCAAAGTTCCGTTCGCCTCTGTGCTCGAAGCACTGAGCGGTTACCTGACCGACCTCGTCGGCTTCTACGAGTCTGTCGCCGCGGCCCAACGTATCGACATCGCCCAGCACGAAGTCAGCCTCGACCCGGTCTCGGGTCCGGCGCTCGGTGGCATAGGAGGCGCGTCCATGTCCGGCAGCAGTGGCATGGGTTCGGCTCCCACGCGTGCCGGCAGCGCACCCCCCGCGGCTGCCGCGGGATCCACCTCGTCGGCCATGCCGAAGATGTAGCCCGGAGGACATCGTGAACGACTGGAACAACGCATTCGAGGCCAAGGAAACCAGGACGGCGAGGCCGGCGTCGTCGCAGCCGATGGTGAAGCTCGTGGCCGTTGCGATCGTGCTGCTCGTCGCCGGAGTGATTCTGGGTGTGGGCGTGACCTGGATGGCGATGCAAAAGCACGGAGCGGCACCCGTCGGCACGTCGGCTTCCGTGGAGAAACCGCTCTACCAGTGCCCGATGCACCCCACGATCACGTCGGACCATCCGGGCGATTGTCCCATCTGCGGGATGAAGCTGGTCGAAGTGAAAGGACAGGCCAAAGAGGCGGCCGTCGCGGGCAAAGCCGAGCGCAAGATCCTCTTCTATCGCTCGCCCATGAATCCCAGCCAAACGTCGCCCACACCCCGCAAGGACGAGATGGGAATGGACTACGTCCCGGTCTACCAGGACGACGCGCAGGGCGGGGGGCCGTCGGTGGACGGGCTGGCCACCGTGACAATCGATCCGGCGCGGCAGCAACTGATCGGACTGCACGTTGCTCCCGTGACGCGCGGGTCGGTCTCGGGCAGTTGGGGCACCGTCGGGAGGGTCGAAGTCGACCCGACTCGGGTCCGCAAGACGAACATCAAGGTGGAGGGCTACATCGAGAAGATGTTCGTCGATTTCGTGGGAAGGCCGGTGCGCCGCGGCCAGCCGCTCTTCTCACTCTACAGCCCTTCGTTGCTCGCCGCCGAGAACGAGTATGTCCTCGCCCTGCAGACGCGGGACGCGTTGAACAAGGCAGGCTCGACAGATAACAGCGGCGCGGCGCTCGTGGAGGGGGCGCGGCGCAAGCTCGAGTTGTGGGACGTGCCGGCCGAGGAGATTCACCGGCTCGAACAGACGCGCACTCCGTCGCGGGCGCTGACGTTCGTATCGCCGATCAGCGGTGTCGTCACGGCCAAGAATGTGGTGCAGGGGGCCAGCGTCAACGTGGGTGACACGCCCTACGAGATCACCGACCTCAGCGAAGTCTGGGTCATGGCCGACGCCTACGAGAGCGATCTCGGATCGGTTCATGTCGGCATGCCTGCCGTCCTGACCGTCAAGACCTACCCGGGCCGCAGCTTCCGTGGAAACGTCGCCTTCATCGATCCGCTGCTCGACCCGGCAACGCGAACGGCAAAGGTCCACATGCACTTCGCGAATCGCGGGCTGGAGTTGAAGCCGGAGATGTATGGCGACGTCGTGCTCGAGGGCCGCGACCGCACGGGCCTGCGCGTCCCTGCGGATGCCGTGATCCGCTCCGGAACGAAGGACGTTGTCTTCATCGCGCTGGGCGAGGGCAAGTTCTCGCCCCGCGAAGTACAGCTCGGCGCGCGCAACGGCAGCGAGGTGGAGGTGAAGAGCGGGCTGAAGGCAGGGGAGCAGGTGGTGACGCGAGCCAACTTCCTCGTGGATTCCGAGTCACAGCTGCGTGCCTCCCTCGCGGCCATGACGGAGAAGAAGCCATGATCCAGAAGATCATCCGATTCTCCGCCGAGAACCGCTACCTGGTCATCGCCGCGACGCTGGTGGCGCTGGTGATCTCGGTGTGGACGATGAAGAACATCCCGCTCGACGCGTTGCCGGACCTCTCCGACACCCAGGTGATCGTCTACTCACGCTGGGACCGCAGCCCGGACATCATCGAGGACCAGGTCACCTATCCGATCATCACCTCGCTGCTCGGTGCGCCGAAGGTCAAGGCCATCCGAGGCTTCTCGGACTTCGGCTACAGCTTCGTCTACGTCGTGTTCCAGGACGGGACGGACATCTACTGGGCCCGCACGCGCGTGCTCGAGTACCTCTCCAAGATCTCGTCGCGCCTCCCCGCGGGCGTGACGACCGAACTCGGACCCGACGCGACGAGCGTCGGATGGGTCTTCCAGTACGCGCTCGTCGACCGTTCCGGGCGGCACTCGACCGACGAGCTCCGTAGTTACCAGGACTGGTTCATGCGCTACGCGGTGCAGAGCGTGCCCGGCGTCTCCGAGGTGGCGACGGTCGGCGGTCAGGTACGCCAGTACCAGATCACCGTGAACCCCGCGAGCCTCGCGGCGTACGGGCTGCCACTCGACGCGGTAGTCACGGCCGTACGCAAGGGCAACAACGACGTGGGCGGGCGTCTCGTCGAGATCTCGGGCCGCGAGTACATGGTTCGCGGCCGCGGCTACGTGAAGTCGGTGAGCGACCTCGAGAAGCTCGTGCTCAAGACCGAGAAGGGCACGCCCATCCAGGTGAAGGACGTCGCCACGGTGGCGCTCGGGCCCGAGATGCGGCGCGGCATCGCCGACTACAACGGCGAAGGCGACGTGGTCGGCGGCATCGTTGTGATGCGGCAGGGCGAGAACGCCCTGAACGTCATCAAACGCGTCAAGGCGAAGCTCCAGGAGCTCAAGCCATCGCTTCCACCCGGCGTGGAGGTTGTGACCACCTACGACCGCTCCGAGCTCATCGGGCGTGCGATCCACACGGTGAAGAACAAGATCATCGAGGAAGTGGTCATCGTCTCCCTGGTCATCCTGCTCTTCCTCTGGCACATCCCTTCGGCCACGGTCCCCATCCTCACCATTCCCATCAGCGTCGCCCTGGCGTTCATCCCCATGTACATGATGGGACTCAACGCGAACCTGTTGTCCATGGCGGGCATCGCCATCTCGATCGGCGTGCTGGTGGACGGCGCGATCATCGAGGTTGAGAACGCCTACAACAAGATCCATCACTGGCAAGCCGACGGGATGAAGGGCGACTTCCACGAAGTCCGGCTCTCGGCGTTACTCGAGGTGGGTCCGTCGGTCTTCTTCTCGCTGCTCGTCATCGCGGTTGCGTTCATGCCGGTCTTCACGCTGGTGGACCAGGAAGGCCGCCTGTTCAAGCCGCTGGCATACTCGAAGAACCTCGCGATGGCGATCGCGGCGGTGTTGGCGATCACCTTCAATCCCGCCACACGGATGCTCTTCGCGCGCATCGAGCCGTACACGTTCCGGCCGCGGTGGCTGTCGTGGCTCGCCACGCAGCTCCTGGTTGGCCGCTACTACTCGGAGGAGCGGCATCCCATCAGCCGGCTCCTGCACCGGATCTACGAGCGACCGTGCCGGTTCGTCGTCCGCCATGCGAAGGCGACGGTGATCGCCAGCCTGTTGCTCGTCGTCTCGACCGTACCCATCTACCTATCGCTCGGCTCCGAGTTCATGCCGCCGTTGCGCGAGGGCTCGCTGCTCTACATGCCCTCGGCTGTCCAGCCGGGCATGTCGGTCGCCGAGGCGCAGAAGGCGCTGCAGGTTCAGGACAAGCTCCTGCTCACGTTCCCGGAGGTCGCGACCATCTTCGGCAAGGCGGGTCGCGCGGATACGCCCACGGATCCGGCCCCCTTCTCGATGATGGAGACGACGATCCTGCTCAAGCCGGAATCCGAATGGCGCGAACAGCCCCGCTGGTATTCGAGCTGGGCGCCGGAATGGCTCAAGAAGGGCCTTCGGCCCTTCTGGCGGGACCGCATCACCGAGGAGCAACTGGTCGACGAGATGAACTCGGCACTCCAGCTCCCCGGCATCAGCAACGCGTGGACGATGCCCATCAAGGCGCGGCTCGACATGTTGTCGACCGGCATTCGCACGCCGGTCGGGATCAAAGTGAGTGGGGCGGATCTGCAGGTCATCCAGAAGACTGCAATCGAGATCGAGTCCGCCCTGCAAAAGGTTCCGGGAACCCGCAGCGTCTACGCCGAGCGCGTCGCAGGCGGCTACTTCGTCGACTTCGTGCTCGATCGCGATCATCTCTCGCGATACGGCCTCTCCGTGGACGACGCGAACATGATGGTCATGACCGCGGTGGGCGGGGACAATCAGACGACCACCGTCGAAGGGCGTGAGCGCTACGGCGTGAACGTTCGTTACGCGAGAGACTATCGCGAGGATCAGGAAGCCCTGAAGCGGGTGCTCCTGCCGCTCCCAAGCGGACGCGGGCAGATTCCCATGTCCGAAATCGCGGACGTGCGCCTGGTCGAAGGCCCGTCGATGATCCGCGACGAGAACGGGCTGCTCACAGGCTACGTCTATGTCGACTTCGACGTGTCCAAGACCGACGTCGGACGCTACGTCGAGCGCGCCAAGCAGGCCGTTGCGGCGAACGTGAAGCTGCCGACCGGCTATGCGGTCTCGTGGAGCGGGCAGTACGAGAACATGCTGCGCGTGAAGGAACGCATGAAGCTCGTCATTCCCCTCACGCTCCTGCTGATCTTCGGTCTGCTCTACATGAACACCAAATCGACGTTCAAGTCGAGCATCGTCATGCTCGCCGTGCCGTTCTCTCTGATTGGCGCTATCTGGCTGTTGTACCTGCTGCACTACAACATCTCCATCGCGGTCTGGGTCGGCATGATCGCGCTGGCGGGTCTCGATGCGGAGACGGGCGTGTTCATGCTGTTGTTCCTCGACCTGTCTCACGACGAAGCCAAGGCGCGCGGTCACCTGCACACCGCAGGCGATCTCGTCGAGGCGATCATCCACGGTGCCGTGAAGCGCGTCCGCCCGAAGGCCATGACCGTGGCGGCTGCGTTCATGGGCCTGCTGCCGATCATGTGGTCCACGGAGACCGGCTCGGACCTCATGAAGCGTATCGCCGCGCCGATGGTCGGGGGCCTCGTTACCTCGTTCCTGCTCGAACTGCTCGTCTATCCGGCGATCTACTACCTGTGGCGGCGAAAGGAAGTGAGCGACGGTCCCGCATCGCCGGGGTGGGCGCTGCTGGACGCGCACGCGAAGGGCACGGCCGCGGTGACGGGCCCTGCGGCGCCCGCGACGACGGTCTGAGCAGTCTGAAGAGTTGAAGGGTTCGAATCGGGTAGCTGACTCAACATGGTTCTCATGTGTCGCGGGCCGCCGGAGGGCGCGCCCACGCGAAGGAGGGAGAGTACCGATGCGAGTACCGAATCTTCGTTCAGTGGCGGCAGGGATCCTGGGTGCCTGGCTGGTGGTCGTGGTGGTGGGGCCGTCTCCGGCTCGCGCGCAGTGCGGAATGATGGGAGGTGGGGGCGGCGGGGGTCACAATCACGGCGCGATGCAGACGTCCCGTGCCCCGAAGCCGACAGCCTCCGAGAAGAAGCTGCGCAAGAGCATCGATCAAGTGCTCGCCGACGAGACCGGTCGAGCGCTTCTCGCCGACGCGCTGCTCGAAGACCAGGCCTTCATGGAGAGCCTGATCAAGCGGATGGCGGCGATTCCGGAATGGCGTGCGATGGCGTCGGGGCAGCTCGCGGCTCCGGCTCCCGCCGTGACGGGTGGGAACGGTTCGCCCGCTGTTCCCAGTGCCCCATTGGCCACCTACGTCTGTCCGATGCACGCCGACGTCACGGCTTCCACGCCCGGAGACTGTCCCAAATGCGGCATGGCCCTCGTGCGAAGGGACGCCCGGCGCGACTGAGGCCGGCAGCGTCGAGCCATCTAGTCCTTGGCGATTCTTCGGTTCGAGTCCGTCAGGAGGAGGGCTACCCAATGAAGCACGACATGGCGAATCTGGCGGAGCGGGTCTCTCCTTCCGCTCCACTCGAACATCGCAAAGTCGAGATCGTGGCGCTCTGTGCAGCCGCAGTCGCGTTGATCCTGGTGATGCACTACACGGCTGCGCTGCACCAGCTCGGCGTGCATGACGCGCTGCGGCGGCTCTTCTATCTGCCCGTCATCCTGGCCGCGATGGCGGCGGGTAGCAGGGGAGGGATCGGGATCGCGGCATTCGCCGTGATCGGCTACCTCCCGCACCTTCGGCAGCTCGCGCGAGCGGATTCGCGGGTGATGGATTCCGCCGTCGAACTCGTCCTTCTGCTCCTGATCGGCGGGCTCGTCGGCGGCTATGCCGACGCGAGCCGACGGGCGCGGGCGCAGGCGGCGGAGCAGGGCAGGCTCGCCGCCCTGGGCGAGACCGGCCTTGCGCTGATGGCGCAGACGGAGGGGCCGCTGGCTGCGATCGAGGGGCAGGCGGAGTCCCTGATTGCAGCGTTCGGGACCGGTGGCAGGAGCGGCGTCGTGTTCGCTGGTCAGGTGATCCGGGAGGAGGCCGCCCGGGCCCGGCATCTGCTCAACGATCTCGCCGAGATCGCGCGCATTTCGGAGCCGCGGCATGAGCGCGTCGATCTGACTCCGCTGCTGGAGCGAATCATCCGGGATGTCGCCGGCGCCCGGCAGGACGGGCAAAGGGCCATCCTGATCGATCACCCGAAATCCTGCGCCGTCGAAGCGGACCGGCGCGCGGTCGCGTTCAGCGTGCGCGCGCTGATCTTTGGATTGCTCGACAGCGTGCCACCACCGGGCTGGCTGGAGGTGAGAATCGCTGCGGCGGCCGGTACCGCGCCGACTGTCGAACTTGGGGTCTTCTCGCTGGGAGAGGCGTTGCCCGATCTCGAGGAGAGCCTCACGCGCGTGTTTGGTGCCGGCACGGGCGAGTACCGGTTCCGTCAGGTGCTCTGCATCCGATTACTTGCCTTGCTCGGTGCATCCGTTCGTTTTCAGCGCGTTTCACCCTGTCACAGCCGGATCATGATCGGATTCAGCGCAGCGCCGGCGAGGCTGCCCGTCGAAAACGGCGCCAACCCCGGTGGAAGCCAGAAGGAGAGGCACGTGAAGGGTCCGGCATTGGTGGTCGGGAGTCTTCTTGTCGTCGGGCTGATGGCGGTCACCGGCTGTGCCGCGGGGACCAAGCTCCGCGGAACGTGGCACGAGCCCGGGGCCGGGACGGAGCCCATCCGCCACGTGATGGTCATTCACGCGACGCGTACGGGCGACCCGAGGCGTGTCTTTGAGGATCGTTTCGCCGACGCCCTTAGAGACCGCGGGGTCGAGGGAGAGGCCAGCTACGCCATGGTTGGCGACAACCTGCTCGATAGCGCGAGGGTAGACATGGAGGTCCACAAGGGGCACTGCGACGGAATCCTCGTCACCAAGGTGATGGATGACGAGACCGTGCGGAGCTACTACCGGCCGGCTGGACAGTTTGCCTCCTCCCGCGGCCAGAGCTGGTCCCGCTATTCGCGCAATCAGACCCAGTTGATCGAAACCCGCGTCATCGACATGGAGACCCGTCTCTACCGCGTCTCGGACGGCAAGCTGCTCTGGTCCGGTCTAACGCGCTCGAGTTTCCCCAAGTCCGATACGCCGGAGAGACAGATCGACCCGATGGTGAAGCAGCTCGTGGCCTCGATGGAAAGGGCCGGCGTCGGCTTGGCAGTCCGGAAATAGGCAAAGCGCTCGGAGGCGTGAGTTGAAGCGTGTGGGGGCGGAAGGAGGGGCGGGATGAGTGCTCTTCGCAAGGATCCGTGTACAGGCCGGTGGGTCGTGCTCGAGGACCCCTGGCAGGTGCGTCCCGTGGAAACGGGGGCGTGTCCGTTCTGCGCTGGGAATGAGTCGCTGACCCCGCCCGAGATTGCCGTGTGGGGCCCGTCGGGACGAAGTCCAAACCTGCCCGGCTGGGAGGTCCGGGTAGTCGCCAACTTGCGTCCCGCGCTTCGTATCGAGGAACCGCTCACGCGCAGGGCGGAGCGCATGTACGACGCCGCCTCCGGTACGGGCGCCCACGAAATCGTGATCGAGACTCCCGAGCACGAAGACCGGCTCTCCGAGTTGTCTCGGGGCCGCATCGCGCTCGTTCTTGCCGCGTGGGCGGCGCGCATCGCGGACCTGAAGCGGGATCTCCGCATCCGCGCGGTGTTCGTCTTCAAGAACCAGGGCGTCATGGCTGGGGCGACCCTTCCGAGCCACTCCCACTCCCAGATCATCGGGCTCCCGGTTACCCCCAAGGCTTTAAAGGAAATCCTCGACGGCGCGCGGTCGCACTTCCGTCTCAAGGAGCGCTGCGTGTTCTGCGACATCCTGCGGGAGGAGCTCGAAGACGGGCGGCGCGTCATTGCGACATCCGAGTACTTCGTCGCGATCGCGCCGTTTGCCTCCCGCCATCCGTTCGAGTGCTGGATCCTGCCGAGAGAGCATTCGCCGGATTTTGAAACCGCGGATTCCAACGTCCTGCTGGATCTGGCGGGCCTGCTCAAGATGCTCCTGCGATCGTTGGAGGCGACGCTGCCCGAACCTGCATTCAACCTCTTCCTCTACAGCGGTCCCAATCGAGACAGTCGGCCGGGCTACTGGACCACGCTCGACCAGGACTTCCACTGGCACATCGCCGTCCTGCCACGCCCGGCACAGGTGGCCGGCTTCGAGGTGGGCACCGGGTTCTACTCGAACCCTGTGTCTCCCGAAGCGGCCACGGCCGAACTGAGAACCAGCCTGGAAGCGATGGTCGAAGGAGGCGCCGGATCATGAGCGCACGAGTGCCATGGGCGACCGACGCCACCTCGAGTGGCGTGGGCCATCCCCGGCCTCCTCTTGCGAGTTTCCGAAGGAGTTGGTCATGAAACGCCCGAGCACTTGGATCGCAGTCGTCGCGTTGGTGTGCATCGCGACAAGCAGCGGCGCCCAATCACCCCCCGACTCAGTCGGCCGGCAGCCGGTACGGCTCTCGAGCGAGTACCCGATCGTTGCCGGGGAGATGGCCGCGATCGTGATGATGTCGAATCTGCCTGCCGCCAGAGTCGAGGCCCAGGGCATCGACGCTGTGATCACGTGTTCGTATGACCGCTTGGCCGGGAAGGTCGTGGTCTCCATCTACGGCGATCAGAGCACCAGGTATTTCGGGGCGCTTCGACCGCTCGAAAGGGCGGAGGCCGCCCTGGAGTATTTCCGGACGAGGCTGTTTCCACTCCTGAAGATCCGCGCAGCTTCCGCCCAGGAGATCTGCCCCGGGGAATCCGGGCTGCGCCTCGTCTACTTCAACACCTTTGGAGGGATTCGGGAGGTCGTTCGGTGGGACGACGGGAAGTACTCGGTAGCAAAGTGATGCGAGGCCATCGGGGGACCGTGGAACGAACACTTGCCTGGTGCACCGGGTGGTTCGTCGCTCCGGGTTCTCCGCCGGCCCTTCAAGGACTCAGCCCAACGCCCAACACGCCGTGCCACGGCCGGATTTCAGGAGGATCAATGCTCACTCGACTCGTTGTCTTCACACTGCTCCTTGGTGCGCTCACGGGATGTTCGAAGCCCAGCACCAGCATGATGCAGCCAGCGCCCGCAGCCGTACTGAAGGTGATCCCAGCGGATGGCGCGACGGCCGTGCGGCTCGATGCCGGCGTGTCGCTCGACTTTGGGGTCGCCGTGGACCGGAGTGCGGTTGAGAGCGGCTTCCACCTCGTGAGTGAGGCCGACATGAGCGGTGCATGCCCAGATGCTTCCATGCCGGCCCACGGGTCGATGGACGCCGTCATGAACGATCCGACCATGCTCGGGCACATGGATACCTACCATGCGACGGCGGGGACGTTTTCATGGAACGAAGCGGGCACGCTCTGCACCTTCATGCCTGACACCCTCATGCGGGTCCAGACCCGCTACATGATGCAAATGGACCGCTCGATGCTCGAGATGATGAGCAGCATGGGCGGGATGATGTCCGGAGGGACGATGACCGCGTCTGGGGACATGGTCGCTCACTTCCAGACTGTCACTGATGACGGCCACTCCGGGCATCACTAGCGCAACCCGCGTCGGGGGATGAGGTAGATGCTCATCACACGCTAGGTGGGGCGCCTGCCCCCGAGGCGCTCCCGTTACCAGCAGGGACAGGCGACGGCGGACGTCAGCCTTCCCCCGAGCGATGGCCTCGTCGTCCTGGCCCTGCTGGGTAGTCCGTGCAGCCCTGCGGGCGAACAACTGCCCAAAGGACTTCGAGTGGGCGGAATCCATGGGAACGCAGTTCAGGTTGTGGACGGTTGTCGCCGCGGTCGCCGTAGTGGCTCCCTGCGCAGCTGCTGAGGGGCAGATGCGTAGCACCTCGGTCAATGCTTCAGCGTCCTCGGACACCAGCGGTGCCGGGCTGATGCAGTGGTCATACGACCAGTGGTCCGTCCCCTGGGTCCAAGTGTTGGGGAGCACTCATGCGCTTGCTCCGGCCTCGAGTGCGACCCTCATGGTGCTGGAGTGTGAGAGTGCCGACCTCGAGCGCGACCGCCTCGCCCGGCACCTGAGTTCGGAGGAGTGCGAGCACCGCATGGCGGCGATCCGTGCCGGCCAGGATACGTCCCTGCTCTTCCGGATCGACCTTCGCGTGATCGACTTCCCAGGGGTATCTGACCTCACGCGGCTTGGTCCGAGCGCATCCGTCTGGCTTGAGGACGATCGTGGGCGCGTGTGGTACCCGATCGAAATGCTGCGTGGCCCGGTCGTGGACGTGGTTCGCGGCGAGCGGTTGAGGCGTGTGAACGACTACTACGCCCCACCCTGGGTACGCGACGCTCGGTTTCGTCATCCCTCTCGCTACGAGCCGTACGGTGGCCGCCCGATCACCATCGCCGAGCATCGGGCTCGCTTTGCAAAGAGGGACGTCCGCTCCATGGACGCCACGATCACACGGTCGACCCGCTGGCTCAGGCTGCACCTGAAGTACGCTTCGCTCGAATGGGTCGCAACATGGGCGTTCCGGTCCGACGCTGAAGTCCCGTGGTGAGGAGAACCCACCGCGAGTGACACCGCGAGCCTGAGCAACGGTTCGTCGCGCCACGTCGTGACACCGAGGAGCGTCGCTCACATGCGCAGGCGCGGGGGTTGGTAGCTGTCTCCGGGTGCCGCAGTGCTGTGTCACTTTTGTGCTAGTTCTGTCGGCGGCCACGGGTCGGTACAGGTTCCGTCCGGTAGCATGATTGACGCATATAGTCCCGATGGACAACAACTTGCTGGATCGGTCGACGTGTGGCGCTTTGGGCGTCTTGGCATTCAACTTCCAGTGGGCGTGGTCGAGCGGGACCGTGGCCGGGCGGGCGGCGGGAAGGTGCGGCGAGGGTGGATCGCGCTGAGGCGTGTGGCGCGACAGGGTTGATAGGAGCGGTGGTGGCTCGCGTCAGCGGATGATTCGCACGGCCCGATTGCGGAGCTCCTGGGAGGATCCGCCGAATCTCGTCAGCGCTCGATCCGCGCGGCAAGAGGAGCCCCCGGGGCTTCGCGTGCGGTTCGGAGCGGGGCGCGCGAACCCGCGCGGACCCGCCGGGCCGGCTATCCGCCTTCGATGAGAACTTCCCCGTCGCCCTCCTGCTTGCCGTGACGGAGCAGCAGCACGAGCGGCACGCTCAGAAGGAACAGGAGCGAGATCAAGGCGAACACGTGGTTGTAGGCCAGCATCGCGGCCTGGCGGAGGATCTCGCCGTCGAGCAGGCGCGCGGCGAGAGAACGCGCCAAAACGGGATCGCGGCCCTGGCCGACGAAGTGCGCGATCATTTGCCGCAGCCATTGCGCGCCGACGCTGCCGGGCCCGACCTTTTCGGTCAGCATGGCGTGGTAACGCACCGTGCTCGCGCTGAGCATCGTCGCGGCTACGGCGACTCCGATGCTGCCCGTGACCTGGCGCACGACGTTGTAGAGCCCGGTGGCCTCCGTCATGCGCGGTCGCGAGATCGTCGAGAGCGCGGCGGTGCTGAGCGCCACGAAGATCAGGCTGAAGCCGACGCCCTGCCAGACCTGCGGCCAGAACAGATCCCAGTAGCCGATGTCCACCGAGAGCCGCGACATGTCGAAGAATCCGTAACACGCCGTCAGCAACCCCAGCCCGACCAGCACCCGCGGCCCGAGACGGTTGTAGAAGCGGCCGGAGAGGGGCATCACCACCGCCATGGCCAGGCTGCGCGGCATCATGATGAGCCCGGACTGCATCGCGTCGAAGCCGAGCAGGCGCTGCAGCATGATCGGCAGCAGGAACAGGCTGCCGAACAGGGCGAAGCCGAGCACTCCGCCGATCGCGGTCGCCGAGCTGAACGAAACGTTGGCCAGGATGCGCAGGTTCACGGCCGGCCGCTCGGCGGTCAGCTCGCGCCAGACGAACAGCACGAGCCCGACCGCGGCGATCACGGCGAGCCGGACGATGAACGCGGACTGGAACCAGTCCTCGCGTTCGCCTTCGGCGATCATCAGCTGGAACGCGCCGAGTCCCACCACCAGCAGCGTGAGCCCCGCCCAGTCGATCGCGCCGCGGTCGCGCTTCAGGTACGGAGGATCCTCGATGAAGCGTGAAACGAGCAGAAGGTTGAGCGCCCCGATCGGGACGTTGATGTAGAAGATCCACGGCCACGAGTACTGGTCGGTGATCCAGCCGCCGAGCGTCGGGCCGAATGCGGGCGCGAGCACGACGCCGAAGCCGTAGAGGCCCATGGCGAGGCCCTGCTCCTCGGGCGGAAAGGTCTCGCGCAGGATCGCCTGCGAGACGGTCAGCAGGACGCCGCCGCCGAAGCCCTGCGCGATCCGGAACGCGACCATGAAGCCCATGTCCCGAGCGAGCCCGCACGCCATGGACGCGAGCGTGAAGGTCAGCACGCTCGCCATGTAGAAACGCTTGCGCCCGAAGCGCGACGAGAGCAGTCCGGTGATCGGCATGATGATCACCTGGGCGAGGATGTAGGCGGTCACCGCCCAGGTGATTTCTTCGAGCGTCGCGCCGAGCGTGCCGGACATGTCGGGCAGCGCGACGTTCACGATGCTCGAATCGAGCACCGCCATGATCGTGCCGGTGAGGACCGACACGCTGACCAGCCACTTGCGCGGGAACCGGCGCGGGCTCGGGAGATCCTCGGGGTTGTCGTGGAGCATGACGGGATTGCGCACCGCGCAGTGTACACCGTGCATTCCCACGGAGGCTCGCCGGCGAAGCGGCTCGCCGTGACGATCGCCGGCTCCGCCGAGGGCCGACGATCGCCGAATTCGCTTCTCCGGCCCCGGCCGGCTGGTTCGCGGTGCGGCCGCGGCCGCGGCGGGGGCGCCGAAGCGCTGAAGCCCAGCCGCGCTGAACGCGGCCGGGCTTCAGCGCACGATCGCCAGCCTGCTCGCCCGCCGGCTGCCCTCGACGTCGAGGCCCAGGAAGTAGAGCCCCGGCGCCAGCGGCGCGCCCGCGCGATCGAGTCCGCGGAAGGTCACGCGGTGCGTGCCCGCCTCGAGGGCGCGATCGAGCACGGCGGCCACCTCGCGGCCGTGCGCGTCGAACATCGCCAGTCGTACGCGCGCGGCCCGGGGCAGCGTGAAGCGCGCGGTCGCGCTGCCGCCGGAGACCAGCGGGTTCGGCGAGGGCGGCGACAGCGCGAGCCCGTCCGCCGGAGCCGGCGGCGGCGCGTCGAGCGCGCCGGGGATGCCGTAGAGCAGGTAAACGTAGCCGTAGGTCGCCGTAGGGCCCTCGGAGGGCCCGGAGCTGCCGCCGGCCACGTCCACGGCGCCGTCACCATTCAAGTCCATGTTGGCCGCCATGGACTGCCCGAGTGCCATGGTCCGCTCGCCAGGCGAGTAGCCCCAGCTCTCGATGGTCGAGGGCCCGACGCCGGCGCGGCCGTAGAAGATCTCCAGCCGCCCCTCGCTGAACTGCGTGATCGCTTCGCGAAGGGAGGAAAGGTAAAGGTCGTCTATTCCGTCGTGGTTCACGTCGCCCGCGAAGCCGACGGTGCGACCCAGGTGCGCCTGCACGCTGTGTCCGGTGATCCACCACGGCGCCGTCGGCGAGAGCCCGGTGGGCGAGCCGAAGAAGAGGAACGCCCGGCCCTGCCCTTCCTGTGGCGCCACGCCGGTCGTATCGAAGTGATGGGCGCCGACGAGCACGTCGCCGAACCCGTCCGCGTTCACGTCGCCCGCGCCGCCGACCGAATAACCGAACCCGGCGCCCAGGTTGCCCGAGTTGACGCTCCACGCCGGCGTCGTCGAGACCCCTGAAGGCGAGCCCAGGAAGAGCTGAGCCCGGCCCTCCCAGTGAAGCGGGTCCGTCGTGTAGGGCGCGCCCACGATCAGGTCGTCCACACCGTCGCCGTTCACGTCGCCGGCGCCCGCGACGCTGTAGCCGAACCAGCCGGCGTCCAGGTCGCCCTGGAGCACGGTGGGCGTCGGCGCGAGCCCCGTGCCCGTGCCGTAGTAGACGAACACCGCACCGGGGTGGGGGAGCACGCCCGGCGCGTTCGGCGCGCCGATCGCGATGTCGGGGTGTCCGTCGTCGTTCAAATCGCCCGCGCCGGCGACCGCGGTGCCGAACCAGGAGTAGGTGCTCGCGCCGATCGCGCTCCACGCGGCCGTGGTGTCGGGTCCCGAGGGCCCGCCGCGGAACAGGTGCGCGCTCCCCTGCTGCGACGCCATGTCCCGGCCCGCACCGACCAGAATATCGTCGAAGCCGTCGGCGTCGAGATCGCCGACGCACGCGAGCGACATTCCGAACTTGGCGCCCGGGGTCGGGTAGGTCTTCACCCAGTCCGGCGTCGAGTCCACGCCGGCCGGCCCGCCCAGGTAGACATACACACGCCCGGCCTCGGCGCCGACCACGCTGTAGTTCCACGCGCCGATGAGCAGGTCGTCGAAGCCGTCGCCGTTCACGTCGCCCGCGCGCACGACCGGGTCCCCGAAGCGGTCGCCGAGCGTCTCGCCGTGGAGGATCACGGGGACCTGCCCGAGCGAGTCCGGGCTGGCCGGCCGCGCCGGCCGCGCGACTGGCGCTTCGTCGCGGGCGGCGTGCGCCGGCTCGCTGGCGGGGCCCGCGAGCGCGGTCAGGAGAGCGGCGAGTGCGGCCGTGCGGCGCATGGGTCGGCTCCGGAGGATGCAGGGGCTCGATCGCGGGCGGAGTGCCGCGCCCGGAGAGCGTACGCGGCGCCGTGGACGGAGCGAAAGCCCCAACTTCGCCGGGAGCGCCCCCGCACCGCGGTTCCCGCGGCCCGCCACGCCCCCCCGCGGCTCTCGCCGCGCCGCCATCGGTTCGCGCCCGCGCCCGCCGCGCGCTACCGTCACGCGCCATGTGCACGCTCGTCTTCGGGCTCCACGTCTGCGGGCCAGGGACTGTCGTCCTCGCGACCAACCGGGACGAGGATCCCGCTCGCCCGAGCGAACCCCCGCGGGTGCTCGCGCGCGAACCGCTCGTGGCGGGTGGTCGCGACGCCATAGCGGGCGGCACCTGGCTGGCCGTTCGCGCGCGCACGGGTCACGGCGAGCCGGGCGTCGCGATGCTGCTCAATCGCCGCGACCCGACGCCTGGCAAGCCGGGCCGGCGCTCGCGCGGGTTGCTGACGCTGGACGTGGCGAGCGCGCCGGATCCCCGCGAGCGGGCGCTCGCCGAGGCGGCGATCGGGCACTACGCGCCGTGTTCGCTGGTCTGGCTCTCGCCCTCGGAGTCCTGGCACCTGTCGATCCGCGCGGGACAGAAGCCGGCGCTCGCGTCCATCCCGGCGGGCTGGCACGCGATCACGCACTTCGAGCTGGACGACGCCGCCGATCCGCGCGCGACCTGGGCGCTGAAGCGGCTGGCGGACCTGCGCTCGCCGTCACGCGCCGAGGCCGAGAAGCGCCTCGCGGCGATCCTTTCGTCCCACGGCGGCGGATCCGCACCGGCTTTCTGCCTGCACGAAGGCCGCGCGCCGACGGTCTCGGCCGCGACGCTGTGGCTCGCGGCCGGAGAGATCTCCTACCGGCACGCGCAGGGCCGGCCGTGCGTCACGCCGTTCGAGGACTTCACGGCGCTCGTCGGCTGAGGGCCCCGCTCAGGCAGGAACGTAGGTCAGGCGGATCACCGACTCGTCCATGCGTTCGTGCGCCTCGAGGCGAAGCGGCGGGCGTGGTCCGGCGAAGTAGGGCTTTCCGTGACCGAGCACGACGGGATGCAGGTAGATTCGGTACTCGTCGATCAGGCCCAGATCGGTGAGGCTGTTCGCCAGGGATGGACCGGCGACTTCGATCTCGCCCTCGAGCCCGGTCTTCAGCTCCCGGACCGCCCGCTCGAGCGGGTCGGCGACGAGCCTGGCGTTGGGACCGACCGACTGGAGCGTGCGCGAGACGACCCACTTCGGCTGTTTCCGCCAGGCGGCCGCGAAGGCGCGCTCGTCGGCATTCCACTCCGGGTGATCCTCGTCCCAGTAGCGCATGATCTCGTACATCCGGCGGCCGTAGAGGGATCCCGACTGCGCCTGAGCCTCACCGATGAAATGGCGGAAAAGCACGGGGCCCGGCGCGAACGCCGTGTGGTCCACATAGCCGTCGAGGGACTGGTTCATTCCGAACACGATTCGGGCCATATCGCTTCATCCTATCCGATGGACCGCACTCGCGGTGGGCGAGGCGGTGCGCGCATCGGGCGGGCCTTCCGGACCCGGTGTGGGCTGCGTTCCGGACCGCCTCACGCGCGGCCATCCAGGCACCTCGGTCGCGTTCGAACGCGCCGTCGGGCCATGCTAGGCTTCCTGCCGCGCGGGCGCGCCGCAGGCGGACCACCCGCGCAGCCAGACCCGCCAGGACGTGCGGGGCGATCCCTCGCACCGGCGGAGCACCGTGCCCGACTTCCCCCGTTTCCCGACCGACAACCGCGTCAAGGAGGACGCGACGTGAGCCCTTCCCGCGTGCCCGAAGGCCAGCAGCGTGGCTTCATCATTCCGATCGGCGGCGCCGAGGACAAGCTCGGAGACGAGGCGATCCTCAAGCGCTTCGTCCGCCTCTGCGGCCGCCGCGACGCGCACATCGCCGTCCTGCCGACCGCCTCGGAGCTGCGCTCGACCGGCCGCCGCTACGAGGAGCTCTTCCGCGAGCTCAGGGCCGCGAAGGTCTGGGTGCTGCCGTTCGAGAGCCGCAAACAGTGCGAGGATCCCGAGGAGCTGGCCGTGCTCGAGAAGGCCAACGGCGTCTTCCTCACCGGCGGCAGCCAGCTCCGGCTCGGCACCACGCTCGGGGGCACGCCGGTGGCGAAGTCGCTGCGCCTGATGAACGCGCGCGGCGTGCACGTCGCGGGGACATCCGCCGGCGCCGCGTTCCTCTCCGAGCACATGATCGCCTTCGGCGAGGAAGGCGCGACGCCGCGCGCCGGCATGGTGTCGCTCGCGCCAGGGCTCGGGCTCACGAACCGGGTGGTGGTGGACCAGCACTTCCGCCAGCGCGATCGGCTGGGGCGGCTGCTCACGGCGCTGGCGTACAACCCGTTCGCTCACGGTCTGGGCCTCGACGAGGACACGGCGGCGTTCATCGGCCCGGACGACACGCTCGAGGTCGTGGGCAGCGGCGCGGTCACGATCGTGGACCCGGCCGACATGGAGTACTCCTCCATGGACCAGGCCAAGCAGGGCGATCCGGTCAGCATGGTCGGGATCAAGCTCCACGTGCTGCTGAGCGGTGCCCGGTACGACCTTCACCTGCGCAAGGCGACGGCCATTCGTTCCGAGGTCGAGGAGGAGTAAGCTTCGCGGCCATGAAGCTCCTCGATTCGTCCGTCTACCTCGGGCCGAGCATCTACGCCCACTTCCCGGTCATCCGCCTGACGCTCGACCTGGGGGCGCTCGAGCAGTGGCCCACCCGGCGACTCGGACCGGCTTTCATTGACGCGCTGCTCGCGGCCCTGCCGGGGCTGCGCGAGCACGGCTGCTCGTACGGCGAGCCGGGCGGGTTCGTGCGGCGGCTGACCGAGGACGAGGGCACGTGGCTCGGGCACGTGCTCGAGCACGTCGCCATCGAGCTGCAGAACGAGGCCGGCGCGAAGGTCACCTTCGGCAAGACGCGCGACGCCGGCGCCCCGGGCACCTACGACGTGGTCTATCAGTACGAGCAGGCCGAGGTCGGGCTCGAGGCCGGCCAGCTCGCGATGCGGCTGCTCCACTCGCTGGTGCCGGCCGGGCTGCGGCCCGAAGGCGCGCTGCCGGAAGGCTTCGCGTTCCCGGCCGCCCGCGACGAGTTCATCCGCTTCACGCAGCGTCGCGCGCTCGGGCCGAGCACGGCGGCGCTCGTGCGCGCCGCCGAGGAGCGCGACATTCCGGTCATCCGGCTCAACAATCAGAGCCTGGTCCAGTTCGGCCACGCGCGCTACCAGCGCCGCATCCAGGCCACCATCACCAGCGAGACGCGCCACATCGCCGTGGAGATCGCCTCCGACAAGGAGGAGACGAACCGCATCCTCACCACGCTCGGTCTGCCGGTGCCGCAGCAGCGCCTCGTCTACAGCGAGGAGGAGGCGGCGACGGCGGCGCAGAAGCTGGGCTTCCCGGTGGTCGTGAAGCCCTACAACGGCAACCACGGCCGCGGCGTGGCGCTCGACCTGCGCGACGGCGCGCACGTGCGGGCGGCGTTCCATCAGGCGCGCGAGATCAGCCGCGCGGTGATCGTCGAGTCGTTCGTCGCCGGCCGCGACTACCGCATGCTGGTCGTGAACGGCCAGCTCATCGCCGTCGCCGAGCGCGTCCCGGGACGCGTGGTGGGCGACGGCGTTCACACGGTCGCGCAGCTGGTCGAGATCACGAACCAGGACCCGCGCCGCGGCATCGGCCACGAAAAGGTGCTGACCCGGCTCGAACTCGACGCGCAGGCCGAGCGCTGCCTCGCCGATCGCGGCTACACGCGCGACACCGTTCCGCCGCGCGACGAGGCGGTCCCGCTGCGGCTCACGGGCAACCTGTCCACGGGCGGCACCGCGACGGACGTGACCGACATCGTGCACCCCGACAACGTCGAGATGGCCGTGCGCACGATCCGGGCGATCGGGCTCGACGTCGGCGGAGTGGATTTCATCTCGCCCGACATCAGCCAGTCCTACAAGGACGTGGGCGGCGCGATCTGCGAGGTGAACGCGGCGCCGGGCTTCCGCATGCACGTCGCCCCCAGCGAGGGCACGCCGCGGGACGTCGCGGGGCCGGTGATGGACATGCTCTTTCCGCCCGGCACGCCGGCGCGCATTCCGATCGCCACCATCACCGGGACGAACGGCAAGACCACGACCGCGCGCATGGTCGCGCACGTCCTCAAGCTCGCCGGGCGCACGGTCGGCCTGACGACCACGGACGGCGTTTACATCAACGGCCAGCTCACCGTGAAGGGCGACATGACCGGGCCGCTGTCGGCGCGAATGGTGCTGCGCGATCCGAGCGTGGACGTCGCGGTGCTCGAGAGCGCGCGCGGGGGCATCCTGCGGCGCGGCCTGGGCTACCGGAAGTGCACGGTCGGCGCGGTGCTCAACATCCAGAGCGACCACCTGGGGCTCAAGGGCGTGGACACGCTCGACCAGCTCGCCGAGGTCAAGCGGGTCGTCGTCGAGGTCGCGCAGGAGACCGCGGTGCTGAACGCCGACGATGAGCGCTGCCTGCGCATGGCGGACCACACGCAGGCGAAGCACCTGTGCTACGTGACCCAGCAGATCCACTACCCGCTCGTGAAGGAGCACATCCGGGCGGGCGGCCGCGCGTGCGCGCTGGCGGAGGGCATCAACGGCCACATGATCACGCTGTTCGATCGCGGCCTGCATCTGCCGGTGCTGTGGACGCACGAGATCCCCTCGACGCTCGACGGGCGCGCGCGCCACAACGTGCAGAACGCGATGTTCGCGGCGGCGATCGCCTACGCGATGGGGGTCAAGGTCGAGGACATCCGCCAGGGCCTGCGCACCTTCGACACCACCTTCGAGCTGGCGCCCGGCCGCACGAACGTCTACGACCGGCATCCGTTCCGGGTCATCATGGACTACGGCCACAACGCCGCCGCGATCCGGGCCATGTGCGATCTCACGGATCGCATGGAGGTGCGGGGACGCCGCCTGTGCGTGCTCGCGGCCCCGGGCGACCGGCGCGACGAGGACATCGCCGAGATCGGCCGCATGGCCGCGGGCCACTTCGATCACTACATCTGCCGCCGCGACGACGGGCTGCGCGGCCGCAAGCCCGACGAGGTGCCGCGCCTGCTGCGCGCCGCGCTGCTCGAGGAGGGCGTGCCGGCGCAGAAGATCGAGACGATCCCCGACGAGCAGCAGGCGGTGCTCGTGGGCCTGCGCATGGCGCGGCCGGGCGACCTGCTGCTGATCTTCGCCGACGAGCTCGCCCGGACATGGGGACAGGTCGTCCACTTCCACGTCGCGGACGGGAGCGACGGCCACGGCCCGCCTGCGGCGGCGGCGACGCCGGCGGCGGTCAACCTCGATCTCGACGAGGGCATGGTGATCCGCGACGAGCGCGGCGTCCGCCTGGCGCGCGAGACCGAGACGACGGACTGACGCTTCGGTCGCGCCCGCCCGCACTCCATGCGCATCCTCGACTCCCGGCGCCTGACCGGTCCCAGCCTGCTCCTCGACGCGCCCGGCGCGATCCTCGAGATCGCGCTCGACGGCGCCGACCCCGAACGGGCGATCCGGGAATGGCGCTCCCGGCTCGCGGCGCTGCTCGGGGCGCTGGGATGGGCGGACGCCGCGGTCGCCGCTCGCGCGCACGCGGGCGGACTCAGCCTCGCGTTCTCCGCCCCGGCCGACACGCTCTACGCCGCGACCGAGGTGAACGAAGCCGCGTGGCACGCGGCTTCGCGCGCGCTCGGAGGACCGGCGCCGGAGGAAGGAGACGAGTCGCCGGAGGAGGTGCTCACGCGGCTGCGCGCGGCGGTCGAGACCGAACGGAAACCCTGGCTGCTGGCGCTCGGGCGCGAGGCCGCCCGGCGCGGGATCACGCTGCTCTCGGACGACAAGCGCGTCTCGGTCGGGCTGGGCCGCGGCTCGCGCGCCTGGCCGCTCGAGGAGTCGGAGGGACTGCTCGACCGCATCCCGTGGGCGGAGGTCTCGGACGTGCCGGCCGCGCTCGTGACCGGCACCAACGGCAAGACGACGAGCGTGCGGCTGCTGGGCGCGATCGCGGGCGCCGCGGGCCTCGTGGCCGGAGTGACGAGCACCGACCGGGTGACGGTGGGCGACGAGGTGGTCGCGACCGGCGATTATTCTGGGCCCAACGGCGCGCGCACCGTGCTGCGCGACCGCCGCGTGCAGCTCGCGCTGCTCGAGGTCGCCCGCGGCGGCATCCTGCGGCGCGGCCTGGCGCTGCCGCACGCGCGGGCGGCGCTGGTCACCAACGTGGCGAACGACCACCTGGGCGAGTACGGGATCTTCGACCTCGATGCGCTCGCGGACGTGAAACTGGTGGTCGCGAAGGCGGTCGCCCGCGGCGGCGCCGTGGTGCTCAACGCCGACGATCCGCGCCTGGCCGAGCGGGGCCGGCGCCTCGCCACGCCCGTGATCTGGTTCAGCCTGAACGACGACCACCCGCTGCTGCGCGAACACCTCGCGAACCGGGGCCGGGCGTGCCTGCTCGCGGGCGAGCGGCTGGTGTACGCGGCAGGCGGGGAGCGGCGCACGATCACCACCGTCGCCGCGCTGCCCATCGCGCTCGGCGGCGCGGCGCGCTACAACGTGGCCAACGCGCTCGGCGTGATCGGCGTGGCCGCGGCGCTCGGACTGCCCGAGGCCGCGATCCGGGCGGGGCTCGAGGGCTTCGGCGGCGATGCGGGCTCCAATCCCGGGCGCGCGAACGTCTGGAGGCTTTCGGGCGTCACGGTGATCGTGGACTTCGCGCACAACCCGCACGGCCTGACCGCGCTGGCGCAGACCGCGGCCGCGCTGCCGGCCACCCGGCGCGGACTGGTGATCGGGCAGGCGGGCGACCGGGACGACGAGGCGATCCGCGAACTCGCGCGCGCGGCGTGGGCGATGGGACCGCAGCACGTCTTCCTCAAGGAGATGGAGAGCTTCCTGCGCGGCCGCGAGCCCGGCGCGGTCACGAGCGTGCTGGAGGCCGAACTGCGGCGCTGCGGCGCGCCCGCGGCCGCCCTCTCGCACTGGCCCGGCGAGATCGAGGCGGTGCGCGCGGCGCTCGCCTGGGCGCGCGCGGGCGATCTGCTCGTGCTGACGACCCACGCGCAGCGCGGCGAGGTGATCGCGCTGATGGACCGGCTCGCCGCCGCCGGCTGGGCGCCCGGGCGCGAGATTCCCGGGCCCGTGGTCGCCTGATCGCCGCGGCGCGGCGGCGAAGGCCGCGCCGCGCGACGCGCCGTCAGCCCGATCGTTCCACCCTGCCTCCGGCGAGCCCGCCGGCCCGCCCTGAGCGGCGACTACGCCGGTGAATGATCCACTCGGCGACGATCACGTTGATCACCCAGCCGGCACCCATCAGGACGCCGCGCGCGTCCTCGCCGGGCTTTCCCGCCAGCAGGAGCCACGGCAGGTGCGTCAGAACCTGCGTGCCGGCGCCAAGGCCGATGGCGTACGCCCGCGTCATCCACGCGCCGTGCGCCTCGAAATCGCGGCGCACGATCGCGATCCCGGCAAGGACCAGCGACGCGAGCATCGCGACGCCGAACACGAGCCGCTCGACGTACACGGCCACGCCATCGCCAGCGGGCCACGGGTAGAAGTGCGCCATCCACAACCCCGAAAGCGCGGCGGTCAGGCCCAGAGCGAAGAGCACCGCACCGGCCCGGCGATGCCAGGCTCGATGGCGCCGCCTCAGCCCGGGCGCGAACTGGAACGCGCCCAGGAGGCTGTACGGAATCACCGAGAGCACGTGCAGCACGACCGGCAGCGGAGCCGCGAAGAATCGCGCGTTGGCCTCGGTGATCCGCGCGCCGCCCGCCAGCTCGACGAGCCGGCTGGTTCCGGCGACCGCGGGCACCAGGCTCAGCAGGATCAGCGCCGCGGGAATGGTCCACTCGGGGCGGCGGGCGACGCCCAGGGCTCGCACACTCACCGCGACACCCGTCGCAACCCGGCTGGCGCGTCGGCCCGCGCGGAGCGGGACGCAGCGACGAGGGAGCGCCGTGAGCAGGCGAACGCGAACGCGAGCGCCCGCGAAACGGGGACGAACGGAGTGGACGAAGCGGCGGTCGGTGCGTCGAACATGCGGAGCATTCTAGCCTTCCTCCCGGTTGGAGCGGGCGATTTGCCGTGCTGGACGGACCTCCCGGGCCGCGAGCCCCTCGCCCCAGGCCTGAGGCCGGGGGGCGAGGGCGGGTGCCGGGCGGCCGTGGCGTGAGCGCAGCCGCGGCCCGAACGAGGTCGCCGCCACGAGAGCCGCGATGACGAGTGCCGCCGACGTCGCGAACGTCAGCCGCATCCCGGCGGCGATGGCCTCGGGGGGCGCCGTGGCGACGCCTTCGTGACCGACGCCCAGGGCGAACACCGAGCCCATCACGGAAGCTCCGGTGATGAGTCCGAGATTTCGGGCGAGGCTCAGCAGCCCCGCGACGACGCCCCGCCGGTCCTTCTCGACGCCCGAGAGCACGAGCGAGTTGTTCGACGTCTGAAAGAGCGCATAGCTGGCCGTGAGGAGCGCGATCGGCGCGAGATAGCCGGGAACGCCGAGCCGCGCGGGCAGCACGGCCAGCGCGGCCGCGCCGAGCGCGATGCCCGCGAGCCCGATGCGGGTCGTGCGCGCGGCCCCGAGAAGGTCGGCGAGCCGGCCCGCGGGAAGCCCGCTCGCGGCCGCCACCAGCGGTCCGACCGAGAGCACGACTCCGACCAGCGCGGGCGGCAGTCCGAGGGCTCGCGCGAGGTAGAAAGGCCCCACGACGAGCGTGGACATAAGTACGGCCGAGACGACCGCGCTCGTGGCCAGTCCGGTCACGCGATCCCGGTCACGGGCCAGCTCGAGTGGAACGAGCGGCGAAGCGGCCTTCTTCTCCACGAGCGCGAACGCGGCGGCGCCGACGAGCGCGACGAGAAGCAGCGCCAGCACGCCAATCGCTCCGCGTTCCCGCGTCATCGCGAGCGCGTAGGCGCCGAGCGATGCGGCCAGCAGCAGCGTGCCCAGCGGGTCGAGTCCGCCGCGCGCGGGCCGCGTGCGATCGGCGGGCAGTTGGCGCAGGACGAGGCCGAGCGTCAGCAACCCCATGGGGATGTTGACGAGGAAGATCGGCCGCCATCCGAAGCCGGCGATGAGCAGCCCGCCCAGCGATGGGCCGGTCGCGGTGCCGATCGCGGACAGGGTCCCGAGCACGCCCATGGCGCGGCCGGTCCGTTCCGGCGGAACGATCTCCCCCACGAACGCCAGGCTCAGCGCCATCATGACCGCGGCGGCGACTCCCTGTCCGGCGCGCGCGACGAGCAGCCAGCCGAGATCGGGCGCAAGGCCGCAGGCGAGCGAGGCGAGCGTGAAGAGCGCGACGCCGACGATCAGCATCCGCCGCCGGCCGAGCCGGTCGCCCAGGCGTCCGGCGCCGGCGACCGTGGTCGTGATCGCGAGCAGGTAGGCGAGGACGATCCACTGGACGGCGGGGAAGGAGGCCGAGAACGCGCGGGCGAGGGTCGGCAACGCGGCGTTCGCGATCCCGGTGTCGAGCGACGCCATGAACGTGGGAAGCGCGAGGGCGGCGAGCGCGGCGGAAGCGGATGGGCGATTCGAATCGGTCGTCATGCCTTCAAGCTAGGGGCTCGGCAGGCATGGCGGAAGACGCACGGTTTGCACTGAATACATGCACGAAACGCCATGTGTCTGTGCTAGGGTCCGCGCGTGTCCACGCCCGATCTCAACCTGCTCGTCACGCTCGATGCGCTGCTGGATGAGGGCAGCGTGGCCAGAGCCGCGCGCCGGCTGCACCTGAGCCCCTCGGCGATGAGCCGGGCGCTCGCGCGCCTGCGCGAGGCGACCGGCGATCCGCTGCTCGTGCGGGCGGGCCGGGGACTCGTGCCGACCCCGCGAGCGCTCGAGTTGCGCGAGCGCATCGGCCCGCTGCTGCAGGACACCTATTCGGTGCTTCGCCCGTCGGTGGCGCTCGATCCGGGAAGCCTCGTCCGCACGTTCACGCTGCGCACGAGCGACGGCTTCGTCGAGAACTTCGGTCCCGCCCTGGTCGCGCGCCTCGGCTCGCAGGCGCCCGGCGTGCGCCTGCGCTTCCTGCAGAAACTCGACAAGGACAGCGGGCCGCTTCGCGACGGCAGCGTGGACCTGGAGACGGGCGTCATCGGACCCGCCACCGGCCCCGAGGTCCGCGCACAGGCGCTGTTCCGCGACGACTTCGTCGGCGTGGTGCGGAGCGGCCACCCGCTCGCGCGCGGCAGGATGACGCTCGCCCGCTACGCCGCGGCCCGGCACGTCGCGGTCGCTCGGCGGGGCGTCACGCAGGGGCCGATCGACGAGGCCCTTGAAGCCGTCGGGGCGCGGCGTGAGATCACGACATTCGTCGGCGGTTTCGCCTCGGCCATCGCGCTGGCTCGCGCGACCGACCTGGTCGCGAGCGTTCCGCGGCGGCACACCGAGAACCTGCGAGGCGGCATGCACGGCTTCGGGCTGCCGTTCGCCACACCGGAGGTCACCGTCTCGCTGCTCTGGCACCCGAGGAACGAGGCCGACCCCGCGCACCGCTGGCTGCGGGATTGCCTGCGCGAGGTGTGCGCGAGCGCCGCGGCCGTGCGGGGCCGCGGCTAGCCACCGGCACGCCGCGGCGATCCCGGCGCTCGCCGCGCGCCCCTGCGCGCCCGAGCGCACCGCGCGCGGTGCCCGAAGAGCGCGCCGATCGTCGCGCACCCGCCTCCCCGGCCTGATTTCGCATGACGGTTTCGCGCCCGGTTCCGCGCATTGCCGAGTGACCGCCCCGGGCCATCCCGGGTCTCCGGCGCCAGGCTACCTCGGCGCCGCACGCCCCACGTCTTGCAGGAGGTCACCATGCAACGAACCCCATCCACGACTCCTTCGCCGCTCCGTCCCGGCTCCACCGCGCGGCTCGCACTGGTGCCGCTGCTCGCGCTCGTGTTGTGTGGTACGGCGGCGCTGCTCTGGCCATCGCACGCGGAGGCGCAGGACGCCGACACGACGCTCTGGTCCGCCAACGGGGCGGTCAGCGCGATCGTGCGCTCGGGCAATACGATCTACCTCGGCGGCTCGTTCACGGCCGTGCAGCGGGTGACCGGCGGCGGCGCGATCCTGGATGCGCCCACCGGGATGCCGACGCGGCCGTTTCCGCGGGTGACGGGAATCGTCTATGCGGCCGCGCCGGACGGCGCGGGAGGCTGGTTCATCGGTGGCACGTTCTCGGCCGTCGGCTCGCTGCCTCGCGCGCGCCTGGCGCACATCCTGGCCGACGGAACGATCTCGGACTGGAATCCCGGCGCGAACAACGAGGTCTACACGCTGGTCGTGAGCGGCTCGACGGTCTACGCGGGCGGGGCGTTCACGTTCGCCGGCGGACAGACCCGCAACTACATCGCGGCGCTCGACGCCTCGACCGGCGCGGCCGAGTTCGGCTGGAATCCCGGCGCGGGCAGCTCCGTCTACGCCCTCGCGCTGGACGGCGGCACCCTCTACGCGGGCGGCGCGTTCTCGACCATCGGCGGTCAGGCGCGCGTGGGCATCGCGGCGCTCGATGCCGGGAGCGGAACCCCGAGCGGCTGGAATCCGGGCGCGAACAACGTCGTGCGCGCGCTGGCGGTCTCGGGCAACCTGGTTTACGCGGGCGGCTTCTTCACCACGCTCGGCGGACAGGCGCGCAACCGCATCGGCGCGGTGGACGCGACCACCGGCGCGGCCACGGCCTGGAATCCGAACTCGAACAACGTCGTCTACTCGCTGGCGGTCACGGCGACCACCGTGTACGCGGGCGGAACCTTCGCGCTGATCGGCGGGCAGTCCCGCGCGCGCATCGCGGCGCTCGACCTGGACACCGGCGCGGCGACCGCCTGGAACCCGAACGCGAACAACGTCGTCTACGTGCTCCGCACGAACGGCGCGACGCTGTACGCGGGAGGGGAGTTCACCAACATCGGCACGCAGCCCCGCAACCGCATCGCCGAGCTCGACACGACGACGGCGCTGGCGACGGCGACCGGCTGGAATCCGAACGCGAGCGACTTCGTGTACGCGATCGCGCGCGAAGGAGACGCCGTCTATGCGGGCGGCGGGTTCGTCACCATCGGCACGACGACACGCAACCGCATCGCCGCGCTCGACGCCGCGACCGGCGCCCCGACGGACTGGAACCCGAACTCGAACAACGTGGTCAACGCGCTGGCGGTGGGCGGTTCGAAGGTGTTCGCGGGCGGCACCTTCACCACCATCGGCGGACAGACCCGCAACCGCATCGCGGCGCTCGACGCCGCGACCGGCAACGCGGACTTCACCTGGAACCCGAACTCCAACGGCGCGGTGCAGGCGCTGCTCGTGAGCGGCTCGACGGTCTATGCCGGCGGCTCGTTCACGAACATCGGCGGGCAGACGCGCAACCGCATCGCCGCGCTCGACGCGACCAGCGGCAGCGCGAGCCTGAGCTGGAACCCGAACGCCAACAACACGGTCTACGCGCTCGGTCTCGACGGCTCGCGGCTGTTCGCGGGCGGCGGCTTCACCACCATCGGCGGGCAGACGCGCAGCGGCATGGCCGCCCTCGACGTGACCACGGGGCTCGCCGACGGCTTCCATCCCGACGCGAACAACATCGTCTACGCGCTCGCCCTGACGCCCTCGGCCGTCTTCGCGGGCGGAGCCTTCACCATCATCGGCGGGCAGCCGCGCAACCGCCTCGCTTCGCTGGATCCGGTGGACGGCAGCGCCAGCCTGGCGTGGGACGCCAACGCCAACAACGTCGTGTACGCGCTGGCGCAGGCGGGCAACTCGCTGTTCGCGGGCGGCGTGTTCACGTTCGCGGGTGGCCAGACGCGCAACCGCGTCGCCGAGCTCAGCCTCACGACCGGCGCGGCCTCGCCCTGGGACGCGAACTCCAACAGCAGCCTGTACGCCCTCGGCCTCGGCGGCACGACGCTGTACACGGGCGGGGCGTTCACGGCGATCGGCGCGCTCAACCCGAACTACTACTTCGCCGGCCTGTCCATCGCCGGCAGCGTGCTCGACGTGCCCGTGGGCTCCGCGCCGACGCGCTTCGCGCTGTCGAACGCGCCCAACCCGGCGCGCGCGCGCACGTCCATTCGCTTCACCCTGCCGCGCGCCGGGCTCGTGAGCCTGGCGCTCTACGACGTCGCGGGCCGCCGCGTGGCGATGCTGCTCGATCGCCGGACGCTGCCCGAAGGTCCGCACGAGCTGGCGTTCGGCACGGCGGCGCTGCGGCCGGGCGTCTACATGGCGCGGCTCGACGTCGGGCTCGAGCGGGCGACGCGCAAGGTGATGGTGATTCCGTGAGCTGATGCGGTCGCGGGCCGAGAACGCGACCGGGACGGCGCGCGGCAGGGCGCCGGTCCCGGTCGCGCGGCGGGGGTCAGCCGCGGCCGAAGGGCGGCCACTTCTCGCCGCCCGGCAACTTGATGATGCTCTCGCGGCGCTGCTCGACGTCGAGGTCGCGCTCGCGCGCCTTGAAGATGTCGCTGCGGGTCAGGATGCCGATGACTTCCTGCGGCGCCTCGCGCCGCACGACCGGCAGCCGGCCGACACCCTCGGCCGCCATGCGGTCGGCGGCGGCGCGGCAGGTTTCGTCCGGATGCGCGATCACCGCCATGCGGCCGATGGCCGAGGCGACGGGAATGTTGCCGAGATCCTCGGCGCTCGGCAGCCCGAGCAGGTCCGAGCGCGTGACGACGCCGACCAGCCGGCCCTTCTCGTCCACCACGGGATAGCCCTGGTGGGCGTTGCCCGTGCGCATGTCGAAGAACAGCGACTCCAGCTCGCGGATCGGGAGCGTCGCGGGCACCGTGACCGCGGGCTTGGTCGCCACCTGCCCGACCATGAGCGTCTCGAGCGGATCCACCGTGTACTCGCGCGACAGGTGGTGTCCGCGCCGCGCGACCTTCTCGGTCAGGATCGAGCGGGGCAGGATCAGCACCGTCAGCGCGAAGGCGGCCGAGCAGGCGATGAGCAGCGGCAGGAGCGCGTCCACGCGGCGGGTGAGCTCGAGCGCGAAGATGATGCCGGTGAGCGGCGAGCGCATGGTGCCGGCGAGGATCGCCGAAAGGCCGATGAGCGGCCACAGCGCGTGTCCGCCGGCCGGCAGGATCGGCGAGAGGATCAGGCCCACCGAGGCGCCCATCATGAGCAGCGGCGCGAGCACGCCGCCCGAGGTGCCGGAGCCGAGCGCGAGACTCCAGATGAGGCCCTTCACCAGCAGCAGCCTCACGAGCGGTCCCGTGGCCGGTCCGCCGCGGAGCACGTCGGCGATCACGTCGTAGCCGACGCCGAGCGCGCGCGGCTCGATCAGCCCGCCGATGCCGACCGCGAGCCCGCCGAGCGCCGGCCACCACATCCAGTGAAACGGCAGGCGGTGGAACAGGTCTTCGGCCCCGTACACGGCCCACGTCAGGAAGCTGGACATCAGGCCCGCGGCAAGCCCGACCACGAGGCAGCCCGCGAGCGCCAGCGGGCCGAAGTGGACGATGCCCGAGACGGGAAACAGCGCGCCGCCCCCGAGCAGCATCGGCCGCAGCGCGGCCGCGGTCGCGCTCGCGCGCGCGACGGGGATGAAGCTGCGCGGCTTCCACTCGAAGAGCAGCAGCTCGACGGCGAGCAACACGGCGGCGACCGGCGTTCCGAACGTGGCCGACATGCCGCCGGCCGCGCCGGCGACGAGCAGCGTCTTGCGTTCGGCGGTCGTCAGGTGGAAGAACTGCCCGATGATCGAGCCGCAGGCGCCGCCCGTCATGATGATCGGACCTTCGGCGCCGAACGGCCCGCCCGAGCCGATGGCGACCGCCGAGGACAGCGGCTTGAGGACCGCGATCTTGGGCTCCATGCGCGCGCGGCCGATCAGGATGGACTCGAGCGCCTCGGGGATGCCGTGGCCGCGGATGCGGTCCGAGCCGAAGCGCGCCATCAGGCCGACGATCAGCCCGCCGGCGACCGGAGCCGCGACCGCCCAGCCGCCGAGCGTGTTCGCGGCCGGGCCCACGCCGTGCAGCGAGAAACGGTGGAAGTAAAAGAGGTTCGTGAACAGGGCGATCAGGTCGAGCAGGCCCACCGCCACGAACGCGCAGAGCGCGCCGATCGGCACCGCCAGGGCGCTGAGGGTGATCAGTCTTCGGTCGGCGGTGAAATCGGCAGGTTGGGACACAGGCGCTCCTCCAGGGGGGATCAGCGGCCGAAAGTATCGTATTCCGATACAATCGCGCCAATGCCCGTTTCCACCCGCCGTCCGCCCGTGCTCGCTCCGCGGGACTACGTCGCGCTCGCGCGCTTCCGCGCCGTGCTGCGCGCGTTCCTGCGCTCGGCCGACGCCGGCGCCCGAGCCGCCGGACTGACGCCGCAGCAGCATCAGCTGCTGCTCGCGATTCGCGGCCGCCCGGGCCGCGAGTGGGCGGGCATCGGCGAGCTGGCAGCCGCGCTCCAGGTGCGCCATCACACGGCGGTCGGGCTGGTGGACCGCTGCGCCGCGCTCGGGCTCGTGCGCCGCTCGGCGTCGCCGGTGGACCGGCGGCGCGTACGCGTCCTGCTGACGGCGAAGGGTGCGCGGAGCCTGGAGCGGCTGACGCAGCGCAACCGGCGCGAGCTGCTCGGCCTTCGCAGGGCACTCGACCCCGCGCTGCTGGGGCTGTCGCCTTCGCAGGAGGCGTCTCGGGAGCGGGGCGCGCGCGCGCGCGATCGAGCGCGGGCCCGGAACGGCCGGCGCGTCGCGCGCACCGGCTGAGCGACCCGCCGCGGCGGACTCTTGCGGACGCGAACGGCGCGGGCGAAGATGAGCGCCTCGCGCAGGTCGCTGGCGCGCAGGTCACCGGACCGGAGGGAGTGGCGATGCAGAAGGCAGCGCAGGTCACGCACGTCCTGTTGCGAATCGTGGCGGGATTCCTGTTCATGCAGCACGGCGGGCAGAAGTGGCTGGGCTGGTACGGCGGAATGGGAGCGCAGCCCATCCCTCCGCTCATGCACGTGGCGGGCGGACTGGAGCTGATCGGCGGGCTGCTGATCCTGTTCGGGCTCTTCACCCGGCCCGTCGCATTCCTGCTCTCGGGCGAGATGGCGGTCGCCTACTTCATGGCCCACTTCCCGAACGGCCTGCTCCCGCTGGCCAACCACGGCGAGCCGACCGCGCTCTACGCTTTCGTCTTCCTGTTCCTCGCCGCCAACGGCGCCGGCGGGTTCAGCGTGGACGACCTGATCCGCGGCAGGCGCACGCCGAAGGCCTGACGCCCCGCGGCCGGCGCCTCCCGGCCACCGCTCCGGGGCGCGGATCCCGGCCCTCAGGTCGGGCCGTCCTCGTGCCGAAAACTCCCCGGGCCCGCCACGCGGGCGGACCCGAGGACTCCGATCGGCCCGAGACGTGATCCTGCCGTGATCCCCGAAAACGCATTTGCCCCGGCCGGCCCGCGCGAGTCCTTCGTCGAGACCGCTGCCGGCTCCGCCGCGCTGGGCCGCCTCGACGACGGGCTCGGCGTGCGCGAGCCATTTCTGCTCCTGACCGGCGAAGCCGGCATGGGCAAGACGACGCTCGTGCGGGAAGCCATCGCCCGCTGGGGCGCCCGCGTCGCCCCGGCCTGCCTCGCGTACACGGCGCTGTCCGGCGCCGAGCTGCTCGAGGAGGCGGCACGGCGACTGGGGGGCGATCCGCCCGCGGGTGCGAGCCGGTCCGCACTGGTCGCATGCTGCGAGCGCGCGCTCGCCGGGAGCGCCTCGCAGGGCAGGGTCGCGATGCTGATCGTGGACGACGCGCACCGTCTGCCGGCCGAGCTGCTGGAAGAGCTGCGGCTGCTGGTCAACGCCGCGCAGCAGGGCGGCTGGCCGTTCGAGGTGCTGCTGGTCGGACTGCCTTCGATCGAATCGACACTCGAAGCGGCGACTCTCGCGCCGCTGCACCAGCGCTTCTCCGTGCGCGCGCGGCTCGCGCCGATGGCGGATGGCGAGATTCGCCGCTACCTGCGGCATCGCGTCGCGGTCGCCGGCGGGGACGGCCCCGCGCTCTTCCCGCGCGCGACCTGCAACGAAATCGCCGTGCACGCGGGCGGTGTGCCGCGGCGGCTGAACGCGATCGCTTCCGAAGCGATGCGCCTCGCGCGTTCGGCCGGCGCGGCCTCGGTGCAGGCGGCGCACGTGCGCACCGCCGCCGGGACGCTGTGGGGGCCGCTGAAGAGCGATGGCGAGGCGCCCGCGGAGAGCCGGCCCGCCGGCCCGTCGCCCGCGATGGTGACGCCCGAGGTGCCCGCTCCCGCGGCGCCGCCCGCGGCACGCGCGGCTTCGCCGGCAGCGAAGGTCGCGCCCGAGGTGCCCGCTCCCGCAGCGCCGCCCGCGGCACGCACGGTTTCGCCGGCCGCCAAGGCCGCGCCCGCCCCGCCGGCTTCCGCCGACCGGCACGCCGCGACTTCCGCGGCGCCGCCCGCGCGCCAGGACGCGAACGAGTGGGTCGCGCGCTTCGTCGGCGACAAAGGTCCGATCCGGATCGGATCGCAGGCGGCGGGCTCCTTCGCGGCTTCGCGCACGTCGGCGGATTTTCCGGACGAACTCCCCGGCGCTCCGGCGCCTGCGCTGCCCTCGTCGTCCGCGCGGGCGCGCCGCCGCCGCGGCGGCGCGCTGCGCCTGGCGAGCTACGCGGCGCTCGCGGGTTTCGCGGTCGTCGCGCTGGTGATCTGGATCGTTCGCGCGCAGGGCACGCCCCGCGGCCCGAAGCCGGCCGCGGCGGTCGAGCGCGCGGCGAGCACGCCGGCGGTGCAGGCGCCGGGGTCCGGGGTGCGCACGAAGTCGGCGGCGCCCGGCGTCACGACCCTCGAGCCCGACCGCGCGCCGGCGACCCGTACCGACGCGGCGCCCGAGCGGCCCAGGAGCCCGACAGGCCGCTGGACGCTTGAAGTCTCGGCGGACGAGAGTCTGGATCGCGCCTTCGAGGAGCGTGACCGGGCGGAGCAACTCGCCGGCATCGAGGGCTGGGTCGTGCCCGCTCCCGAAGGCTCGGGCGCGCCCCACCGGATCGTGCTCGGCATCTTCCGTTCGTACGATCGCGCGAACGCCGCGGCGAGGATGTTGCTCACGTCGAAGACTCTGCCGGCCGTGCGCGTCGTGCCGTTGCCCAGGCGCGGCGACCGTCGCTGATCGCTTCGCCCTCCGCCGCTCCACGCGCCGCGCCCGGCCGATCAGCCCTCGATCTTGTAGATCTCGCGGCGGCCCTCGTCCACGAGGTCGTGGTAGCCCTTCATGATCTCTTCAAACTGCTTCATGTCCTGCTCGCTCGCGCCGGCGCCGGGCATCATCTTCTCGAAGGCTTCCAGGCTCGCCACTTCCATCTCGGCGACGACCGTCCAGTAGCGCTCGGCGCTGAAGTCGGTCATCACCCGCATGTTCGGCATGCCCATCTTCACGCCGAGCTTGTTCATGGCGAGGAACTTCTCGACCAGCGGACGCACCTTGCCGGGTTTGCAGTGCATGACTTCGCGAACGAGCATCATGTGAGTCCTCCTTGTGGATGGGTGCGCAGCCCGCGGACGTGACGTGTACAGGGACGCCGGAAGCGGTCCGGCGGCCCGATCGGGCGGCACCGCATCGTAGGGCGGGACAGCGCTGCAGAGGTCAGGGATCCGCCACGGCCGGCCAGCGGCTTGCCGCCCCGGCTGGCCCGGCCGGATCGCAGCCAGGACTCCACGACCCGCTCTATCCGGCTGCGGCGGGCCGACCTGCCCGGCCCGCGGCCCGCCGCGGCACGCCTGATGCCTTGTCCCCGCCCCGGTCCGTGCCCGCGCGCGCAGCAAGCGCGCGCCGCGCACCGGGCGAGCAGGGAGGTCCGCCATGTGGATCGTCAGTGTCGCGCTCATGACTTCATGGATGGTGTGCGTGCTGCTCGGCTTCACGTTCTTCGGCCTCACGCATCTGTTGTGCGCGGGCGCGGTCGCCCTCGAAGTGTTCCGCCGGCCGGCGCGCCGGGCAGCCTCGACGCCGCACTGAGGGTCCTGCGAGCGCGGAGCCGGCGGTGAGCGTGCGGAGCCCTGCGCGCCGCTCGCGCCGCGGTCCGGCGGGGAGTCAGCGAAGCAGCGCCGCGCGACGCGTGGCCGTGCCGGCCGGGTCCGTCACCCGTATCCAGTAGACGCCGCTGCTCGCCCGCGCGCCCGCGTCCGTGGTTCCGTCCCACACGAGGTCGTGCGCGCCCGCGGCGAACTCGCCCGCCGCGAGCGCCCGCACCTGTCTTCCATCCACGCCATAGACGCACACCGTGGCCCGCGCGGCGCGCGGCAGCGTGAATCGAACGCGGGTGGACGCGGCGAACGGGCTCGGCCAGACGCTGAGCGCCAGCCGGCCGGCATCGCGGCCGTCCGGGGGTCCGACCGCCAGCACCCCCGCTTCGATCTCGCCGCGCACGAACGCCGCGCTGGCCGCGGTGAGCGAGACGTGCGCCTCGTTGGTGTCGGGCCAGAAGACCGCGTCGAAGGGTGTGAGCCCCGCGAGCGGGCCGGCGGCCGAGACGTCGAAGAACGGACCGGCGGGAGAGAGCGCGAGCGACGACACGGTCGGAACGAAGCAGTGCGAGGGATGGAGGGCGACGATGTCGCCGTAGGGCGCCTCGGTCGAATCGAGCTGCGCCATCGAGGCGCGCGAGCCGCCGGGTGCGCCGTCCCACGGCAGCGCGCCGCTCACCACCACGGTCTGCGTGGTGGTCGAGAACAGAATGCGAAGCCTGCCGTCGAAGATGGTGCCGCTCGCCATGTCGGGCAGCGCCCAGACGTTGCCGGTGAGCGACGTGAGGAGCGAGCTGTAGTCGTAGGCGACGAGCTGCGCGCCGGGCGCGAAGCCCTGATCCTGCGCCCGGCCGCTGCCGTTGGCGACCGCCACCCGGCGCGGCAGCGCGGGCCAGTCGCCGATCGCCGCGAGGTCCGAGAGCAGTCCGCTCCGCAAGGGGTCCGCGGCGGCGGAGTTCGTCGGCGGGTTCGTCACGTGGCACAGCAGCATCTGCCGCGCGGCGGGACTGTTGAGCGAAGCGAGGAAGTCGGCGGCGCTCGCCGACTGGCCGGCGAAGAACTGGATCCAGTACTGCAGACCCAGCGGGATGTTCGCGCCGAGCTGTGGAGCGTCGAACGAGATCCATGTCCGCACGCGGTGCGGCAGCGCGCGCGACTCCATGTCGGCGAGGGCGTAACGCGAGCACAGACCGCCCATGCTGGCGCCGACCAGCGCGATCGTGGCGGACGGGGCGATCAGCGACTGCACCTGCGAGAGCAACGCCTCGACGACGAAGGCGTTCTGCTGGATGGGCGCGGTGGCGTCGGTGAAGTCCAGCACGACGGCGTCGAAACCGTCGGCGCGCAGCGTCTCGAGCAGGTCCTGCTGGTCGAGCAGGGCGTAGAGCTCGTCCCAGTACATGCTGTTGTCGATGTCGAAGCCCTCGATCACGACGACCGGGTTGAGGATCGCCGCGTGACCGGGCGCGAGCGCGACGTACGCCCGGCCGGTGCCGTAGACGCCCTGCCAGGGAACGCCCGCGGTCACCTGCAGCGTGTCGTCGGGCAGCGGCGCGGCGAGCGCCGCGACGGGAAACGTGAAGCGGGCTAGCGCCACCGAGCCATCGGCGCGGGTCAGCCGCGCGCTCAGCACGTGCGTGCCGGTCCGCGCGTAGTGAACGGGCACGGGGACGCCGGGGGTGACGGCGCGCTCGCCCAGGCCGTCGGCGAAGTCCACGGCGATCGACCGGGGCGGCCCGCCGTCCACGCGCAGCAGCGCGGGGTCGAGCTCGAACGACAGGTCGCCGCCACGATGCGTGGGCCGCGCGAGCACGGCGGCGGCGACGGCGCGCGCGGGCAGTGCCCGCGGTTCGCCGCGCTCGAGCGAGCCGGGCACGAGCCGGTCGTAGGTGCGATCGAAGAGCGCGATGGGCAGAACGCCACGCTCGTGCGCCGCGCGCGCGGCGGCATCGAGCGCCGGCAGGCCAGGCCCGGCCGGCGCGGCGAACGACGCGCGCCGCAGTTCGTCCCACGCCTGCCGCCAGCGCGTGCGGTCCACCGCTGGCGCGTCGGCGGCGCCGCTCAACTCCTCGAGGCGGGCCAGCGGCAGGACGCGGTCGTAGAGAACGCCGCTCCCGGCGAGGCGCTCGAGCGCCGCCTCCTGCGCGAGGGGGCCTTCGGTCACTTCCCGGGCCTGCGCCGGCGAAGCCACCGCGCCCGCGAGCGTCAGCGCGAGCAGCGTGCCGAGTACGATGGCGCGCGGCCGGTGCGCCGGAGGAAGGGCAGGCAACGAAGCAGGGGAGCGGAGCATGCAGCCGCCTCCATGTAAAGAGGATGGCCGGATTTCGGTCGGGCCCGGCGCGGAATGCTAT
Source organism: Candidatus Eisenbacteria bacterium (assembly GCA_020847735.1). Classification (NCBI taxonomy): domain Bacteria; phylum Candidatus Eiseniibacteriota; species Candidatus Eiseniibacteriota bacterium. The sequence goes on along the minus strand of JADLBL010000008.1, from coordinate 23,946 downwards.
CACTCGCCGCCGCGCCGGGAGGGCGCGTTGCGCGTACCTGCGGCCCGCGGAGCGGGCGCTCGTCGCGTGTTGCGCCGCGCGGGAACGGGAGCGCGGATCGGGCGCGGGACTTCGGCTATCCTGCCCGCGCCGGCACGGAGAGCCGCGGCCGGCCTTCAACCCCCATGCCTGGAGCCGGACCGTGAGCGCGATCGAAGGCCTCGAACCCGCCGCCCTGTGGAAATATTTCGCCGGGCTTTCCCGCATCCCGCGCGAGTCGAAGAACGAGGCCGCGGCAGGCCGCCACGTGGCGGGGATCGCGAAGCAACTCGGGCTCGCGTTCGAGCAGGACGGCGCGGGGAACCTCCGCGTCCGAAAGCCCGCGTCGCCGGGGCGCGAGGGCCGCCCTTCGCTGTGCCTGCAGGGCCACCTCGACATGGTCTGCGTCGCCTCGCCCGGCAAGGTGCACGACTTCCGCAAGGACCCGATCACGCTGGTGCGCGATGGCGGGTGGCTGGGCGCGGACGGCACCACGCTCGGCGCCGACAACGGCATCGCGGTGGCGACGATGCTCGCGATCATGGCCGACGGCGCGCTCGAACACGGCCCGCTCGAGCTGCTGTTCACGACCGACGAGGAAACCGGCCTCACCGGTGCGCGCGACCTGAACGGCGCGATGCTCGCCAGTCGCACGCTCATCAACCTCGACTCCGAGGACGAGGGCGTGCTGACGGTGGGCTGCGCGGGCGGCGCGGATTCGCTCGGGGCGTGGAAGCTCGACGCCGATCCCGCGCCCAAGGGCGCGCTCGCGCTCGAAGTGCGCGTGACCGGACTGCGCGGCGGACACTCGGGCGTCGAGATCCACACGCAGCGCGGCAACGCGCTCAAGCTGATGGCGCGGCTGCTGCGCGAGTGGACGGCGCTGGGCGCGCGGGTGTCGCGCTTCGAGGGCGGTTCCAAGCGCAACGCGATTCCCGCCGGGGCGGTGGCGCTCGTCTGCCTGCCGAAGGCGGGCGAATCGCAGGCCCGGGCGGTCGCCGCGAACCTGCGCGAGACGTTCCGCGCCGAGCTGGCCGCCATCGAGCCGTCGCTCGATGTGGTCGTCTCGCCGGCGGCGAAGCGCCCGGCGCGCGTCTGGAAGCGCGCGCTGCAGCGAAAAGTTCTCGCCACGCTGACCGCGCTGCCGCACGGCGTGCAGCGGATGAGCGACGCGATTCCCGGCCTGGTCGAGACCTCAACCAACGTCGCCGTGCTCACGCAGGGCCCGCGCGCCCTGACCCTGGCGACGAGTCAGCGCAGTCTGGCGGCGTCGTGCATGACGGAGATGGTGACGACCGTCCGCACCATCCTCGGGATGGGCGGCGCCGAGGTGACGGGCGCGGATCCCTATCCGGGCTGGAAACCGGACATGGACTCGCGAATCCTCGGGCTCGCCGTGGAAACCTATCGCGACCTGTATGGCCGCGAGCCGAAGGTCGAGGCGATCCACGCGGGGCTCGAGTGCGGCATCATCGGCGAGAAGGTGCCGGGCATGGACATGGTCTCGCTCGGCCCGACGATCAAGGGCGCGCACTCGCCGCAGGAGCGGGTCGAGATCGCGGCCGTCGCGAAGTACTGGGAGTACCTCCTCGCGCTGCTCGCGCGCTTCGCGTGAACCAGGCGGATCGGCGGCACGGGGCGGCGCTCGGCGCGGCCGGCACAGGGTGGCCGTGCCGAACGCCGTGCGACCGCCGCCGCCGAGCCCCGGGCGACGGCTCGCCGGAGCTTTTCTAGCTCGCGCCCTTGTCCTGCTTTCCCTTGACGAGCCGATAGACGAACAGGATCACGATCGCGCCGATCGTCGAGCCGATGATGCCGGCGTTGTGCCCCTGCCCGTACCAGCCCATCGCGCCGCCGAGGAAGTTGGCGACGAACGCCCCGGCGACGCCGAGCGCCATCGTGATCCAGATGCCGCCGGGGTCCTTGCCCGGCATGACGAACTTGGCGAGCGCACCGGCGATGAGTCCGACGATGGCGGTCCAGATGAGGCTCACGAAGCCCTCCTGAGAACGGGTGGCCCGGGGTTCCCGGGGTTCGCTTCCGGCGTTACGAGGTCCGGCATCGGATCAGCGGCGGCCGAGCATCCCGCCAAGGCCGTTCATCAGGTCGTCGAGCATCGAGCCGTCGTGGTTGCGGTCGAGCAGCTGCGTGGCGACTCCCATCAGGTCGGGTCGTGACTGCGTGGCGGTGGCGTGCTCGTTCTGCAGCATCGAAGCCAGTCCGGCGGAGTTCAGGCCCTGGGAGTGCTGCGTACGCCCGAGCACGCCCATGACGATCGGGGCGAGCGTCGCGAGCAGCTGCGCGGCCTGCGCGCCGTCGAGTCCGCTCGACTGGGCGACCGCACGCTGCGCCGCGTCCTGCCGGTCGCCCAGCACGTGGCCGAGGATGCCGGCGCCGTTCGCGGCCCGTCCGCCGAGCGTGCCGCCGAGCAGTTCGCCGAGGTTGTCGAGCAGGCTGCCGTCATGGTCGTTCTGCAGCGCCTGATGGAGCGCGTCCGCGCCGCCCGGCTGCGCGACGTTGCGCGCCAGGCCCGAGAGCAGCATCGGCAGGGCGGCCTCGATCGCGTTGCCCGTGGCCTGCGGGCCGGCGCCGAGCTGCTGGCCGAGCTGGCGCTGCAGGTCGCCGCCGAGCGTGGCGCCGAGAAGATCCAGGACTCCGGGCATGTTCCGTTCCTCCAGGTCGTGCGTGGGTTCGCGTGGTGAAGCCGGCCGCGCGGGGAGACTACGCCGGTTCGAACCGCGTCACCACTTCGTCCGGCATCGTTCGTGTAGGCTGCGCGGCGTGATCCGACTGCTCGCATTCGCCTGGGCGGGCCCGGGCTCGCTCGTCGGGCTGGCGCTGTGCCTGATGGCCCGAGCGGGCGGCGGGCCGGCACGACGGCACGCGGGCACGCTCGAGGCCTGTGGCGGCTGGCTCGGGCGGTTCATGGCGCGCACGGGCGGCCCCGGGCGCAGCCTGCGCGCGGTGACCTTCGGGCACGTGATCCTCGCGCGCGACGAGGCGAGCCTCGAGGAGTTCCGCGAGCACGAGCGCGTCCACGTCCGGCAGTGGGAGCGCTGGGGCCCGCTGTTTCCGTTCGCGTACCTCGCGGCGTCGCTGTGGGCGTGGCTGCGCGGCCGCGATCCGTACCGCGGGAACCGCTTCGAGCGCGAGGCCTGGGGCGATCGGGAGCCGCGCCCGCGCCGGGGGCGTCCGCGGCGCATGTCGAACCGCCGGCGCCCGAACCTTCGCTAGCTCGCCGCCGGCTGCTTCCTGCCGGCCACGCGCAGGTGCCAGAACAGCAGCAGCACGAACGCTCCGGCCACCGACGCGACGAAACCCATCGGGAACTTCGTCGGCCAGCGCAGCAGCCAGAAGACCAGCTTGCCGAGCAGCCCGCCCACGAAGCCGATCGCCAGCGTCATGAACCAGCCGACCTTGTCCCTGCCCGGAAACAGCGCCCGGGCGATCAGCCCGACGAGGAACGCCCCGATCAGGTTGAACACGATCCAGCCGCCGACGATGGTGGCGAGCACTGCGAGCGTTGCCTTCATGGCGGCCCTCCCGGATTTCCGATCAGCCCTTGCAGAAGCGGTCCGCCACTTCGAGCGCCTTGTCGATCGCGGCGAGGCCCTCGCGGGCGTCGTCGTCCGGGATCGTGCACGGGGGCGCGACCTGCAGTCGGTTGAAGTGCACGAAGGGCCACACGCCGTTGGCCTTGCACGCGGCCATCAGCTCGGCCATCGGCTTCGCGTCCGCGCCCGAAGCGTTGAACGGAACCAGCGGCTCGCGGGTCTTGCGGTCCCTGACGAGCTCGATGCACCAGAAGACGCCGAGCCCGCGCACCTCGCCGACGCTGGGGTGTTTCGCGGCGATCCTGCGCAGTTCGGGGCCGATCACGTCGGTGCCCAGGTGCCGGGCGTGCTCGACGATGCGCTCGTCCTTGAAGATGCCGATGCTGGCGACGATGGACGCGCAGGCCAGCGGATGCCCCGAATAGGTGAGGCCGCCGGGGAAGACCCGCTCGCGGTAGGTCTCGGCGACCTTGCGGCTGATGATCACGCCGCCCACCGGGATGTAGCCCGAGTTGGAGCCCTTGGCGAAGGTGATCAGGTCGGGCGTCACATTCCACTTGTTGACCCCGAACCATTCGCCGCAGCGGCCGAAACCGGCCATGACCTCGTCGCTGATCATCATGATGCCGTGCCGGTCGCACAGCGCCCGCACGCCGGCGAGGTAGCCGTCGGGCGGCACGAGGATGCCGTTGGTGCCGACGACGGTCTCGAGCAGGATGGCCGCGACCGTGTGCGGCCCTTCGACCATGAGCACGTCGGAAAGGTGCTGGAGCGCGCGCTCGCACTCCTCGGCTTCGCTGGTCGAGTGAAACGCCGAGCGGTACGGGTACGGGCCCCAGAACTTCACCATGCCGGGCACGCCGGGTTCGTTGCCCCATCGGCGCGGGTCGCCGGTCAGCGCGATCGAGGTGCCGGTGGCGCCGTGATAGCTGCGGTAGGCCGAGAGCACCTTGTAACGGCCGGTGTGACCGCGGGCGAGGCGGACGGCGTTCTCGACCGCGTCGGTGCCGCCGTTGGTGAAGAACACCATGTCGAGGTCGCCGGGCGCGAGCTCGGCGATCAGCCGCGCGGCCTCGCTGCGCATGTCGTTCGCGAAGCCGGGAGCGATCGTGCACAGGCGCCCGGCCTGCTCCTGGATGGCGGCGACGAGCCTGGGGTGCTGGTGTCCGATGTTGACGTTGACGAGCTGGCTCGCGAAGTCGAGCCAGGTGCGCCCCTTTTCGTCCCACATGCGCGAACCCTTCGCGCCGGCGATGACGGTGGGCTGGAGCAGACCCTGGGCGGACCAGGAGTGAAAGACGTGCGCGCGGTCGTTGGCGTAGGCGTCGGCCAGATAGGGCGAGGTGTTCGTGTCGAGTTGGGTCATGGCCGGAAGGCTAAGCCGTGCGGCGCCGCTCGACAACCCGCCCGTCGTCAGGGGGGACGGGGGCCGCTCGAGCACCGAAGGAACGGCTATAGTGCGCCGTCCGCACCACCCTGGTTCCAGCCATCCGGAGAACCCGTTGACCGAAGCCATCGGCTACCTCGCGGCCGCGTGCACGACCTTCGCCCTGCTGCCCCAGGCCGTTCACGTCTGGCGAAAGCGTTCGGTGGGGGACGTCTCGCTGTCCATGTACGTGATCCTGGTGAGCGGTGTCGTCGCCTGGGTCGTGTACGGAACGCTGATCCACTCGCTGCCGCTCATCCTCGCGAACAGCGTCAGCTTCCTGTTCGCGGGCTCGGTCCTGGCGGGCAAGCTGGTGTTCATGAAGCGGGGCGCGAAGGCCTGAGCGGTACGGCGGGGCGCCGCGCGTCCCTGGACCGTCGGATTGCGGGCGCTCGCGCCCGCGTGACATCTTCGCGGCGTGGTCCGTCCGATACCGCGCCCTCGCGCGTCCGAGCCCGCCGCACGCGTTCCACCCGTCGCTCACGTCGCCGCATGGCCGTCGCTGGTCGTGGGGGCGGCGGCGCTGGCGTGCTACCTCGCATGGTGCCCGCGTGTCACCGGCGACAAGGACAGTCCCGAGTTCACGCTCGTCCTGGCGTCGCTGGGCGTCGCCCATCCGACCGGCTATCCGCTCTACACGCTGCTCGGCCACCTGTTCGTGAGCGTGCTGCACGCATGGGGCGCGAGCTGGGCGTACGCCGCCAACGCCTGGAGCGCGCTCGGCGGGGCGCTCGCGGTCGGGCTGCTGCACGCGCTGGCGACGCGGCTGCTCGCGGGCGCCGGGGTTCGCCCGCGCTTCTCGGCGCTCCTCGTGCTGCCCGCGGTGGCGGTGTTCGCGGTCGATCCCGTCTGGACCTACGAAGCGACGCTGGCCGAGGTCAACAGCTGGCACCTCGCCTGGGCGGCGGGCGCGGCGCTGTGCGCGGCGGCGCTGCTCCAGGCGCCAGCGCCTCGTGGCCGTGCGCTGCTCTGGCGGGCCGCGCTCTGGGGCCTGCTCGTCGGCGTGGGGCTCGCGCATCACCGCACCAGCGTCTGGATTTCGGGGCCGTTCACGCTGGCGCTGCTGGCGCATGCCCGCCCGCGCAACGCCGCGCCGTGGCTCGCGGCGTGCGCGGGCGCGCTCGCGCCGCTGCTGTCGTACGGGTACATCTTCTGGCGGGCCTCGCACCCGGCGGCGGTGCAGTGGCCCTCGCTCGTTCCGGGCGCGATCGGCCTGCACCTGAGCGGCGCGGGCTACGCGCACTACCTTGGCCACTTCGCGCCGTCCGACGTCCAGCGCAGGCTGCTGGTCGAGGGCGTCTTCCCGTGGCTCGCGCCCGCGCTGCTCGCGGCGTGCGTCTGGCCATTCCTGCGCGGCGGCGCGCGGGTCCTGCGCCTGGCGCTGGCGGCCGCGGTGCTCGTGCAGACGGCCTACGCGTTCTTCTACGGCGTGCCGGACCCCTCGAGCTATTTTCTCGTCCCGCTCGCGCTCGGGCTCTCGCTCGTGCCGGCGACGCTCGCGGCGCTGCCGCGCGCGCGGCGCTTCGGCGCGCCGCTCGCGATCGCGGCCGCGCTGGTCGTGGCGGTCGCGGGCCGGACGTGGCCGCGGGTGGCGGCCGAACGCGTGTCGGTGTTCGCGAAGTTCGACGCGCTCACGCGGTCCATGTGGACCGGGATCCCGCGCGAGCGCGGCTTCGTGATCTGGGAGGACGACATGTCCTACCGGCTGGTGGCCTACCAGCTCCTCGACGGCCTCAAGCCCGGCCTCGTGGTCGTGAATCCGGTGACGTTCAAGAATCCGCTCGCGCGACGGACGTTCGCGGCCCGGCACGGCTTCGACCCCGCCGGAGACCTGCCGCCGGCGGCCGCCTACACCGAGGGCGAAGGTCCGGAGCTCGACCCGCTGCGTGAGGCGGTCGTGGATCGTCTCGCGCGGACGGGTGAGCCGGTGCTGGTCTTCCTGCCGCAGGTGCCGTCGGTGCGGCTGTTGCGCGAGGGCGGATCGGTGGCGGGCGCGCGCGACGCGGCGGGCGATCTCCCGCGTCCCGAGCCCCGGCCGGGCGAAAACTGACCCGAAAGGAGAACCTGCGGACGTGAGCGAACTCAATCCTCAGCGTGAACAGATGGCCGACGAATCCATGGTCCGCAACCTGGCCGCCCAGGCGCTGGCGATCTGGCCGCAGGAATCCGAGCTGCTGCGGCGCTACGGCCTCGCGGACGACATCCGCATCCTCGACGCGGGCTGCGGCACGGGCGAGATCTCGCGCCGGCTGGCGGAGTTCTTCCCCGGATCGAGCGTGCTGGGCGTGGACATTCTCGATCACCACCTCGAGCTCGCGCGCGAGCGCTACGCGCGGTACGCGCCGCGGCTTTCGTTCGAGCACCGCAGCGTCTTCGACCTCGGCCTGCCGGCGGCGTCGTTCGACCTGACCGTCTGCCGGCACGTGGTGCAGGCCATTCCGCATCCGGAACGCGTCTTCGCCGAGCTCGCGCGCGTGACCCGGTCCGGCGGCCGGCTGCACCTGATCGCCGAGGACTACGACATGCTGCATTTCCGCAGGGGCGAGCCGGACCCGCGCGACTTCTGGCACGAGGTGCCGGCGCGCATGAGCGCAAGCGAAGCGACCAACGCCTTCATCGGCCGCGACACGCCGCCGATGCTCGCGCGCCTCGGGCTGCTCGACGTGCGCGTGGACTACGTGACGGTGGACACGCTGCGGGTGCCGCGCGAGACGTTCGCCGCGATCCTCGAAGCGTGGCGGGACGGTTACGCGAAGCTGGCCGCCGAGCTCATGGGCTGGCCGACCGGGCGGGCGCGCGGCTACTTCGAGGCGATGATCGCGAACATCCGCGACCCGGACGGCTACGCGGTCTGGCACGTGCCGGTGGTGAGCGCGCGGGTGCCGTGAGGGCCGTGGCCCGGCCCGGGCGGTTCCGACCTCGCGGCGGGCGCTTACGGACCACGGGCCGCCCGCCGGCGGCCCCGCCCGATCGCGAGCGCGCACCTGTCGCCGCCCGGAGCCGTCGGGTACGATGCGCCGCGTTCCGCTTCCCGGCTGCTCACTTCCCCGAGGTTGCCATGCGCCTTCGCAGGATGCGTTTCGCCGCGCCGCTCGCGCTCGCCGCGCTCGTCGCGCTCCCCGGCTGCACCGCCGTGCAGGAGCTGGCCGCGCTGCGGCTCGTCTCGTTCGGACTGTCGAACGTCTCGGACGTGAAGTTGGTGGGCATTCCGATCGGACCGGGCGCGGACTACTCGAAGCTCGGGCTGGCGGACGTGGCGCGCCTCGCGGCCGCGCTCGTCGCCCGGCAGGCGCCGCTCGAACTGGTCGCGCACGTCAGCGCCACCAACCCGCCCGAGAACAAGGTGAGCGCGCGGCTCGTCGGGCTGGGCTGGAAGCTGTTCGTCGAGGACCGGCAGGCGATCGCGGGCAACCTGGACACGCCCGTCGAGATTCCGAGCGGGCGGACGGTGGACGTGCCGGTGGCCGTGCGCTTCGATCTCGCGCAGCTCGGCTCGGGCGGCGCGCGGGACCTGTTCGATCTGGCGGTGGCGATCGCGGGACAGGGCGCGATCACGAAGGACCTGCGCCTCGAGCTGGTGCCGACGATCGAGACCCGCCTCGGTCCGCTGACCTACCCGTCGCCGATCGTGATCCGCAGGACCGGCGCCGACCGATAGACCGCGCGCCGCGGCGTCAGCGGAAGCTGTAGGTGAACACCGCCTGCACGTAGCGTCCTAGCGTGTCGTCGCGCTGGTCCTCGACGTAGGTCTCGGTGACGCTGCGGCTGACGCTGCGGTTCTGCCCGAGCACGTCGGTGGCGGTCACGCGGATCTCGCCGCGGCCGTCCTTGAGGAACTTCTTGCCGAGCGTCGTGTTCCACAGCACGACGTCCTGGCCGTACGCCGACGGCACGCCGCTCTGCAGGTTGTGGTTGAGCTCCTGGCGCACGACGATGCCGCGCGGCGCGACGGCGTTGAAGCGGATGCCGACGACGTGCGAGTAGTAGTCGCCGCCGCTCGTGGTCGTCAGGTTGCTGCGCGAGAAGTTGTAGGTGCCCCGGTAGGAGAGCGTGAAGTCGAGGTTCGGGCTGATGTTGCTGGCCAGCACCGTGCCCCCGCGCAGGGCGTAGGTGTCGCCGAGGTTCGTTTCGCTTCCGACGAGCGTGGGCGTGCGGGTGTACGTGCCGCCGCCGTTCACGCTGAACACGCTCTTGAGCCACGGCGCGGGCATGCTGTAGACGCCGAACAGGCTGGCGTTCCACGAGGGCTGATCGAGATTCACGGGCCTCGTGAGCTGCGTGCCGCCCGCCAGCGCGATGCCGTCCACCACCGTGTCGGCCGGGGCGACGAAGATCGAGTTGCCGATCGGGCTCGACGTGCGGGTCACGCTCGCGAACACGAAGCGGCTGCGCGAACGTGCGGGGTCGGCCTCGGACCAGCGAACCGAGACCGAGTTGCGGTGGCTCGGGCGCAGGTCGGGATTTCCGCTCGAGAGCGCCAGCGGATTCGAGTTGTCCACCACGTTCTGCAGCTGCCGGATGGACGGCGCGTCGGTCGAGGTGTTCCACGAGACGCGCAGGCTGCGGCGGTTCGCGAAGTTGCCGGTGAGCTGCGCCGAGGGCAGGAAGTCGCCGAACGTGCGATCGATCACGCGCGAGTCCGGGAAGGTCTGCTCCGAGAGAAGCCGGGTGCTCTGGTACGAGGCGTTGCCGAGCAGCCGCCAGGAGCCGCGGGTCGCGAGCAGGGCGACGCCGCCGTTCTGCGCCGTGGTGCGGCTCTCGTACGAGTTGGACAGCGTGCTCTCGGGCAGGCTGTACGTGCCGCTCACGGGATCGAGGCTCCAGGCGCGCGCATCGGCCGAACTCGAGGTGAGCGAGGGGTTCCAGATGATCTGGCCCTGCAGCCACGGCGCGAGCGGCTCGGTGAAGGCGACACGGGACGAGTACGAGCGCGTCACGGAGCGCGAGTCGCCCCGCTGGTCGAGCGTGTCGCTGCTCGTGGTCATGCCGTCGTAGTAATCGGTGAGCGAACGCTGGGCGTCGTCGCCGTCCCGCAGCGTGCTGCCGAGGTTGAGATCGGCCGACACGTTGCGGCCGCGCTTCGCGAAGCGGTGGCGCAGCGTCAGGCGGCCCGACAGGTTGTCGCCGTCGGTGTTCTGGCGCGAGTCGCTGGTCGAGCGGCCGAGCGCCGCGCCGAGCACTCCGATGTTGGCGGCGTCCGCCGCGTTGCCCACGTCGCTCTGCTGAAAGTAGAGCCGCGGCTGGAAGATCACCGAGTTGAGCGAATCCGGCGTCCATTCGAAGCGGGCGTCGAAGCGCTGATTGTCGTTGCGGTCGTTCGAGACGTTGCGCTGGTCGTAGAACGCCAGCGAGTCCTGGGCGGGCAGGTACTGGCGGGCGAGCGACTGGCGGTTGTCGGTGTCGGTGCGATTGGCGAACAGGCTGGCGCTCACCTGGAGCCGGGGGCCCCACTGCCCGACGTAGTTCGTGCCGCCGGCGCTGGTGGTCGAGATGCCCGGGCTCTGGCCGACGAGGAAGCTGCCGGGGTCGAACGCGCCGCCGCCGAAGCCGCCGCCCATGCGGACGACGCGCTGCCCGCCGCCCGGGGAATGTCCGCCGCCGCCGTGCATCATCATGCGCATGCGCGGTCCGCCGCCGCCCTGCGGGTCGCTCATCGCGCCGAACAGGTCCTGGTGCGAGAAGTTCTGCTGGTTGATGTTGTTCGCCATGCCGATCAGCGTCAGTCGCGACGCGCCGCGGATGCGCGTCCAGTTGCCGCCGGACTGGTAGAGGTTCTGATCGCCTCCGCCGGCGTAAACCTTGCCGAAGCCCGCCTTCCGGTCGCGCAGGATGAAGTTCATGGTCTTCTGCGACTGGCCGTCGTCGAAGCCGCTGAACTCGGCCTGGTCGCTCATCCTGTCGTAGACCTGGATGCGGTCCACGACTTCGGCGGGCAGGTTGCGCATCGCGGCCGCCGGGTCGCTGCCGAAGAACGGACGGCCGTTGACCAGCACGTTCTGCACCTGCTCGCCGTTGGACTTGACCTGGCCGTTCTCCAGCGTCACGCCCGGGAGCTTCTGCACGAGGTCCTCGGCGGTCGCGTCGCGGTTGATCTTGACCGCGCTGGCGCGAAACTCGGTCGTGTCGGCGCGCACGACCGCCGGAGCGGGCGACTCGCTGACCGTGATGCCGGCGACCGGGACGGACTCGGGCGTGAGCGCGAGCGCGCCGAGGTCCTGGTCGGCCTTCGTGATCCGCACGACGGTCTTGAGCGGCGCGTAGCCGACGCGCGTGGCCTCGAGCCGGTAGCTGCGGATTCCGAGCCCGGAGAGGGTGAACGTTCCGTCGTCCTTCGCCGCCGACTGGCGGACGTCGGAGGAGTCCGCCGCCGCGATGAGGCGGACGGTCACGGCGGGCACCGGGGCGCCGGTCGTGGAATCCAGCACGCGGCCGTGGACGCTGACCTGCTGCGGCGGCGATTGGGCGAGGACGAGGGCGGGGGCGAGCAGCAATGCGAAGGCGAACGAAGCGGCGATCCGGCGCATCAGGGTCCTCGGTCGGGGGGCTCGTCGGCTCACGACGGTTCGTGGGATGGACGCACGAGACTACCCGCTGGTTCCCCGGCGCGCCCGCGACCGCCGGCGCGTACGGCGGTCGCAATTGCCGCGCTCGTGTCGAAGTCGGCCGGGGCGGCCCGTGGCGCGGGCCGCGCACGCGCGTCCGTGCGGGCGCGGGTCCACTCAGTACGGGCGGTAGCTCTTCTCCTCGATCAGCTCCGAGCCGAGCGCGAGGTTGAGCTCGCGCTTGATCTCCGCCCGCCGGTCGTTCGTGCGGTAGACCGCGCGCGCCAGTTCGACGAAGCCGGCGCCGAAGTCCCGTGCGGCCTCGCAGGCGCGGATCTCATCCTCGATCTCCCACAATCGCTCGTTGACCGCCTTGAGCTCGGCGGTGAGCGCCGTGACGTCGCGCGCGGCGAGCGGCGAGGCGGCCCAGGTGGCGCGCAGCAGTTCGAGCTCGCGGCGGACGTTCACGAGCTTGGACGCGTCGGAGATCCGCTCGGCCTTGATCTCGAGGATCGTGAGCTTGTCGAGGAACTCGCCGGGCGACGTCTGGACGCTCAGCATGGCCGGCCCGCTCCGGCGCCGGGCCGGACGGCGGGTGAGGTGTGGGGCGTCACATCAGCGTCCGCATCAGTCCGTAAATGCCGACACCGAGCGCGGCGAGCGAATCGCCGGCGATCAGGCCGCCTCCCACGAGCGACATGGTGCTCATGTCCTCGGGCAGGCCTTCCTGCCCGGGTCTGGGCGCCCGCTTCGACTGGGCGGTCTGGATCAGCGAGCTGAAGATGCCGCCGACTCCGAACCACATCGAGGTTCCGAACTCGACGAAGCCGCCGAAGGACGAGGCGTAGGGACTGGGCAGCAGGACGCAGTCGAGCGCCAGGTCGGTGTAGTAGCCGGCTCCACCCTTCGCCACCCACGCCTTCCAGCCGGGATGGTGCTTGATGACCTTGCGCAGCACCTCGGTGAGCAGTCCGAGCCCGATGCCGAAGACGAGCGCGATCATCACCTTGGGGTTCGGGTGCGTGAGGCTGTCGAGCGCGCCGACGAACTTGTAGGTCATCGCCGACTGCCACTTCTCGGTCTCGGCGCCGCCCGGGTGCACGAGCTGGTTGATGTTGAGCACCGGGTACGCCTTCATGAACAGCCGCGCCAGCACGACGCTCATGACCGCGCCCATGGCGATGCCGATGACCTGGTAGCGGAACTGGATCGTGCGGTTCGTGCCCAGGCGCCAGCCGGTCGAGCGGTCCTGCTGCATGTCGCCGCCGACGCTGGTCGAGATGAGCAGGATCGCCGCGCACATCAGGCCGGTGATCGGGTCCTTGAGGCCGACGGTCGCGAGGATGAACACGGTCATCACGAACGCGCTCGAGATGGGGTTGCTGTCCGAGATGCCGAGCGAGATGCCGTTGACCATCAGGAAGACGAACGCCAGCGCGATCGCCACGCCGACGAACAGCAGCGGAAGGTGCAGCACGCCGACGCCCATGGCGACAATCGCCAGTGCCCAGAACACGACCCACATCCACAGGAAGCGGCTGTCGGTCTTCTTCCAGTCCGGGGTCGGCTCCGTCGGCGCCTTGCTCCGGCCCCATTGCTTCAGCGCCGAGAACGCGAGGACGGACATGTCCACCGCCGCGGCGCCCATGATCATGCCGAGGGCGGCGATGAAGGCGATCTTGCGGAACGGGTCGTGCTCGCCGATCCAGCCGTTGGCGCGCAGCCACGGCGTGAGCCAGACGCCGATGGCGCCGACGACGATCGCCGGCACGCCGATGCGGGCGCCGACGATCATGCCGGCGCCGAAGGTCGCGGCCGAGTAGCCCGTGCCGGCGAAGCGGGTCATCGCCGCGCCCAGCGCGCCCTTGAACGGGATGCTGACCGCAAGGCCGCTGGCGAGCCCGGCGAGCGTGCCGCCGCCGAGCTTGGCGATGGACTCCTTGAGCAGGCGGATGTCGGTGAGCGCCCGCAGGATGTTCGCGACCGCGAAGCCGGAGGGGAACGACAGCCGCATCCGGTCCACGAGAATCGGGGTGTACAGCATGCCGACGCCGACCCCGAACATGCCGATGCACATGAAGTAGGCGACCATCTGCCAGACGGGCGGCTCGGGAAGCCCGAGCCACGTCATGGCCTGGATCAGCACCGCCATGCCGGACAGGCCGGCGACCGACGCGGCCATCGTCTGCATGTAGTTCGCGCCGTGCTTGCCCTCGGCGCCGTAGCCGTAGGTGACGACGCTGCCGAGGATGCCGGCCAGCACCTGCCCGCCCACGAAGAAGCCGAGCGAGAAGTTCATGTACGCGGCCGTGATGCCGCCGAGCGGGCCGAGAATGAAGATCGCGACGCAGCCGAGCAGGATGTAGTAGGCCGGCGTGTCGATGGGCGGGAGGAAGCTTCGTTTTGGGCTCATGGTCGCGGGAAGATAGCAGCGCCGTCGCGACCGGCCCACGGGATTCTGCGGCGGGCGCGCCGCACCGGCGTCAGGCCGGCCGCGAGGCCCTGACGAACGCCGTCAGCTCCTTCCCGAGCTTCTCGAGCGAGGCCGGGTGCACGTACATCATGTGCCCGGCTTCGTAGTAGCCCATCGTGACGTTGCCCTCCAGCTCCGCCGGCAGGCCGAGGTGGTGGAACGTGTGCTCGGTCGCGAAGTAGGGCGTGGCGAGGTCGAAGTAGCCGTTGGCGACGTAGATCCTGAGGTGCGGATTCGAGACCATCGCCGCGCGCAGGGTCTCGACCACCTCGACGAACCGGTTCTCGTGCTCGTGGAATCGCCACGCCTCGTTCGTGCGGAAGCTGAGGATCTCGTACGGCAGGTCGCACTCGAACTCCAGCTCGCCGCGAACGTAGTCGTTGAGCGTCGCGGTGTAGGGTCCGAGGATGGGCGCGAAGCTCGGATCGGTGGCGATCTCGGCGCCGGTCGCGTCGCGTTCCACGCCGGTGAAGCGGCTGTCGAGCCGTCCCACCGTGCGGCGTTCGTCGCGGAGCAGCTCCTTGCAGAAGCGCAGGATCTCGGGGCGCAGGTTGGCGCGCTCGACGTAGTCCGGCGACAGGCCCGTGAAGTTCGCCACGCGGGCGGCGACCGCCGCCCGCTCGGCGGCCGGCAGCGCCGAGCCGCGCAGCAGCGCCGTCGCGTACTCGCCGGTGGCGAACGCCTCGGCCTGTCGCAGCGTCGCCGCGAGGTCCTTCTGCAGCTCCGGCGCGAGCCGCCGGTGGTACCAGGCGGTCGCCGCGTAGGCCGGCAGGTAGACGATGCTCGGCAGGTCGTTGGTCGGCAGGAACTCGAGCGTCTGGAAGTCGAGCACCGAGGAGACGAGCATGATGCCGTTGAGGAACATGCCATGGCGCTCCTGCAGGTAGCCCGCGAGTCCCGCCGCGCGCGTCGTTCCGTAGCTCTCGCCGATCAGGAACTTGGGGCTCGGCCAGCGGCGATAGCGCGTGCACCACAGGCGGATGAAATCGCCGACCGACTCGATGTCCTTCTTGAAGTTGTGGAAGGCCTTCGCCTTCTCGCCCGCGACCGGCCGGCTGAAGCCGGTGCTGACCGGGTCCACGAACACGAGGTCGGACTCGGCGAGCAGCGAGTGCTCGTTGTCGGTGAGCCGGTAGGGGGGCCGGGTCGAGCGTCCGGCGTCCTCCATGACCACCCGCCGGGGACCGAGCGCGCCCAGGTGCAGCCAGACCGAGGAGGAGCCGGGCCCGCCGTTGAAGGCGAAGGTCACCGGCCGCTTCCCGGGCTCGGGCGCGTCGCGCAGCGTGTAGGCGACGAAGAACACGCTCGCGCGGGCCTTCTCGCCCTCGGAGACGCCTTCCTGCTCGCCCTTCTTTTCGCTCTCCTCGCGCAGCACGATCGTGCCGGCGGTCGCGGTGTAGGCGAGCTCGCGTCCGCCGACGCGCGCCGTGTGCTGCGTCACGACCAGGCGATCCGCGGGTTCGGGCGTGTTCCGGGCGGGATCGGGGGCGGCGGCTTCGGCCTTCTCGGTCATGCGAATCTCCGATGTGCGCGGCGGTGGCGAACGCGAGCGAAGGAACGCTGCCATGATGCCACGTCCGCTCTCCGGTCGTCACCGGGCCCGGCGGAAGCCGGCGGCGCCGGAGAATCCGCTCCGCGGGCAACTGCGGGCTCGCATTGCGAGCCGTTCGTCCGATAACCTGCGCGACGAAAGGTCGGAGTCGGACCCGCCCGCCGCACGGCCATCGCACACGAACCGGAGGTCGAAGGACTTGAAGGAAATCCGCGCCTGGACCACGAAGGATTCCACGTCGCTCTACAACGTGAGCGGCTGGTCGAGCGGCTACTTCCGCGTCAACGACGCGGGCCACATCGAAGTCACGCCCGCGGGCCCGGACGGCGGAAGCGTGGACCTGTTCGAACTCGCCGAGGACCTGCAGCGCCGCGGCCTGGGCATGCCGCTGCTCATGCGCTTCTCCGACATCCTCCACAGCCAGGTGAAGCACCTCTTCGGCTGTTTCGACAACGCCATCCGCGAATACGGCTACCGCGGGCGCTACCGCGGCGTGTTCCCGATCAAGGTCAACCAGCAGCACCAGGTGGTCGAGGAACTGGTCCGCTGCGGCGGCCCGCTCGGCCTGGGGCTCGAGGCGGGCTCCAAGCCCGAACTGCTGGCCGGCCTCGCGCTGCTCGACAGCGCCGCCGACGGCCTGCTGATCCTGAACGGGTACAAGGACGTCGAGTACATGGAGACGGCGCTGCTCGCGCAGAAGATCGGGCGCTACCCGATCGTCGTGATCGACCGCTACCGCGAGCTGGACCTGCTGCTGGGCGTGGCGCGGCGGCTCGGCATCCGCCCGCACATCGGCGTGCGCGCCAAGCTGACGACCAAGGGCGCGGGCAAGTGGATGGAGTCCACCGGGGACCGCTCCAAGTTCGGGCTGACCGCGACCGAGATCATGATGCTGGTGGACAAGCTCCGCGAGGCGCAGATGCTGGACTGCCTCGAACTGGTGCACTTCCACATCGGCTCGCAGATCTCGAGCGTCCGCGCCATCAAGGACGCGATGACCGAGGCTTCGCGCGTGTACGTCGAGCTGGCGAAGGCGGGCGCCGGGCTCAAGTTCCTCGACGCCGGCGGCGGCCTGGGCGTGGACTACGACGGCTCCTCCACCAACTGGCATTCGTCCACGAACTACACGATGCAGGAGTACGCCAACGACGTCGTCGCGGCCATCCAGGATGCCTGCGAGACCGCCGGCGTGCCGCACCCGGACCTCGTCACGGAGTCGGGCCGCGCGCTGGTGGCGCACCACTCGGTGCTGGTGTTCAACGTGCTCGACGTCAACGAGGTCGTGGTCGGACAGACGCCGCCGCCCGTGAGCAAGGACGACCCGCCGGTGATCCGCCAGATCATCGAGACGTGGCGCGGCGTCTCGCGCAAGAACTTCCAGGAGGCGTACCACGACGCGCTGCAGGCCAAGGAGGAGGCGACCAACCTCTTCAACCTCGGCCTGCTCGACCTGGGCGGAAGGGCGCGCGTGGAGCAGCTCTTCTGGGGCTGCTGCGAGGCGATCCTGAAGATCATCCGCGAGCTCGACTACGTGCCGGACGACCTCGACGGCCTCGAGAAGGGACTGGCCGACACCTACTACGGCAACTTCTCGCTGTTCCAGTCGGCCCCCGACCACTGGGCGGTCAAGCAGCTGTTTCCGGTCGTGCCGATCCACCGGCTGAACGAGCGCCCGACCCGACGCGGGGTGATCGCCGACCTGACCTGCGACTCGGACGGCAAAATGGACCAGTTCATTGATCTGCGGGACGTGAAGAACTGGCTCGAGCTGCACACCTTCGAGGGCCCGCCGTACTACCTGGGCGTGTTCCTCGTCGGCGCCTACCAGGAGATCCTGGGCGATCTGCACAACCTGTTCGGCGACACGAACGCCGTGCACATCGCGCTCGACGAAAACGGCTACCGCGTCGTCGAGGTGGTCGAGGGCGACTCGGTCACCGAGGTGCTCGGCTACGTGCAGTACTCCAAGCAGAGCCTCGTCCAGCGCCTGCGGCAGGCCAACGAAGAGGCGCTGCGCCGGGGCCTGCTGACGTTCGAGGAGTCCGCGCTGCTCATGAAGCGCTACGACGAGGGCCTCGCGGGATACACCTACCTCGAGGAGGACGACAGCGTCCCGGCTCCGGCCAACGGCGCGAACGGCAGGTCGGCCGCGGCGGCTTCCGCGGCCGCGGAGCCGGCGCCGAAGTCGCAGTCGGCGAAGGTCACGGAGTCCACCGCCCGCTCGCGCTGATCGGGCCGGAGGTGAAACGGGAACGGCGCGGAACCCCGAAGGGTTCCGCGCCGTCGTGCTTGCGGCCCGCCCGCTCCGTCAGGCGGCCTTCGCGTACGGCTCCTCGTCGTCCTCCTCGTCGAGGTCGTCGTCCTCCTCGCGGGCGGTGCCGACGGCGACCCGCATCCGGCTGACCACCTCGCGCTCCTCGCGCAGGTTCTCGACGATGCTCTCGGCCTGCTTGACGAGCATCTTGAGCGAGCCCGCCTTCTCGACGGCCTGATCCACGATGACCTTCTGACCCTGCAGGGCCTCGAGACTCGAGTGCACGTCCACCAGCAGGGCTTCGGCGCGGGCGAGCCGTTCCTCGGCCTTGGTCATCTGGCGCTTGCGTTCGTCGATCGCGCTCGACATGTCGCGCACGTCCCGCAGGCGCGACATCACGTCCTCGAGCAGCTTGCGGCCGTCCTCGGCCTCGCGCTGCGACGAGGAAATGGCGCGCACCTCCGAGGCGGTTTTCTCGACCATCGCGAACATGCGGTCCAGGTCCGCCTGCAGGGCATCCACCGTGCCCTGCCGGGCCGACAGCTGCTCCAGCGAGCGCGCGACGCTCTGCTCGACGAGGTCCCACTTCGCCATGCGCTCCTCGAACCGGTCGAGCCGGCGTTCGACCGGCTGCAGGTCGCTCGCGCGGTGCTCGAGCCCGGACGCCAGTTCGGCCAGCCGGGCCGCCCGCTCCTCGGCCGCCGAAAGCGCCGCGCCGAGGCTGCCGGCGAGTTCGTCGAGGTGCTGCGCCGACTCGGCAGCCTGCTGGCGCAGGCCGGAGGCCTTCTGCAGGTCCTTCTTCGCCGCGTCGAGCGCCTGGTGGCGCTGCTCCAGCTCCTTCTTGAGCGTCTGCGTGCGTTCGGCGAGCGCCTCGACCGACTGCACGCGTGCCTCGACGGCCGCGACCTGCCTGCGCGCCTCGTCGGCGTTGCGCTCGGCCGCCGAGAGGTTGGCGGACGTCGCCGCGACCACCTCCGCGATGCGCGCCGCCTCGTCGGCCTTCTCCGACAGGCCGGCGAATCGCTGCTCCGCCGCCTGCATGCGCTCGAGCAGCTGCCGGCCACGCTCGTCCATGTTGCCCGCCTGAGTGCCGAGATTGGTGAGGCGGCGTTGCACGTCCTCGACGGACTCGCGGCGCGACTCGATCATGTCGAGCGCATCGGCGATGTGGCGCGTCTGAGTCTGCGCCTGGTCCACGACCGGCCGCAGCGCCTGCAGCTCGTCCACCTGCGCGCGCACCGCGGCGACCGACCGCTCGACGGTGGCGAGCCAGTCCTTCGTCTCGTGCTGCGCGTCACGCGTGCGCGTGAGTTCGGCGTGCGCGAGCTGCGTCTGCTCGAGCGAATCCCGGACCAGCGCGTGCGCTCCGCGAAGCTGCTCGAAGTCACGCAGGGCGGCCTCGACCGCCGGCCGGGCTTCCTCGATGCGCGCCACGCGGGCGCCGGAGTCGCTGGCGACGCGGGAGAGCTCCTCGATCCCGCGACGGATGGACTCCAGCTTCGCGGCCTCGGTGTTCACCACCTCGACCTCGGCCGACAGCGAACGAAGCTGGCCGGCGATGCCCTCGGACTTCGCGACCAGGCTCGCGACGGTTTCGCTCGACTCGGTGAGGCCCTTGAAGCGGTTCTCGAAGTCCGTCAGGGAGCCGCGCACGTCCGTGACCCGCTGGCTCACCGATTCGAGGCCGCGGCTCTCGAACTCGAACTGCTCGACGGCCTTCTTGAGCTCGTCCTGCGCGGCCGCCAGGTCAATGCGCATCTCGCGCGCCTGCTCGTCCGTGTCCCGCTGCAGCTGCGTGATCTCGTGCGAGCGCTCGATGACCGACTCGTGCAGGTTCTGCAGCGAAGCCACCTGGTCCTGCAGCCCGGCGAGCGCCGACTCGTTCGACTGGAGCTGGCGGATGCCCGCGTCCACCTGGCGCATGGCGCGATCGAGGTTCTCGGCGCGGGCGAGGGCCGCTTCGACCGCTTCGCGCTGCGTCTCGAGCGCCGCGCCCTTCTGCGCCACGAAGTCGCCCAGCGCCTTGAGCGTGCCCATCTGGCGCTTGAGGTCGTCCACGGTGTGCTGAACGCCGTCGAGCCCGCGCACGGCCTGCGATACGCTGGCGACGCGTCGCTCCTTGTCCTGCATGTCGCGGCTCAGCTCCTCGCGACGGCGGTCGAGCGCTTCCATCTTGGTCGTCGCGAGCTTGTGAGCGTCGAGCAGCCGGTCGTGCTGCTCGCGAAGCTTGGAGAGATGGTCGCCCGTGCCCTCGACCTGGTTGCGCAGCGAGCCCACTTCGTCGCGGACCTGCTGGAAGGGCTTCTCGATCTCGAGGAAGCCGACCAGCTGGTCCTTGAGCGAGTCGGCCTTCTCGATCTTCGCGCTCATCTCGTCGAAGCTCTCGCGGATCTTCTGCGCGTCCCCGAGCGCCTGCACGATCTGGGTCTCGGCGCGCAGCGTGCCCTCGACGAGGCTCTCGGCGCGCTCGTGCATGGATTCGAACTTGGGAACCAGCTGCACCATGGCGCCGAAGCGCTGCTCGAGGTCCGCGATCCGGGCGGCCGCGGATTCCACGTCGGCCCCGACCTTCGCGACCGGCTCGCCGAGCGTCTGAAGATGGTCCGAGGAGGTGCGAATGCTCGTCAGGAGGGCCTCGTAGCGCACGCGTTCCTGCTGCATCTCCTGCAGGATGGCTCGCATCTCGTCGGTGAGTTCGCGGTCCTTCGAGCCGTTTCCGAGCAGGCTCTTGAGCAGCGGGGCCATCGTTCGCTCCTTGCAGGGTGGGCGAGTGGTTGGCCGGCGGAATCGCCGTCGGGCCGCTCGCAGGGTCGGTGCAGGGCCGCCTCCCGGGCAGGAGGACGGCGGACTTGAGGTCGCGCAGCCGGCCGCCCTTGCAAGACGCAGGCCTTCCCGCCTGGGCGGTGTTGGCTCGGACCCACCGGACCCGCGGTCGGGCCAAGAGAATCGAGGCCGAAGCCCGCCCGGCGGCTCGGACATGCGGTTCAGAGTGAAGTTCCTCCGTCTTTGCCTTCGGGGGCTTGGAGTTAGCCGCCACCCGCCTTGCCCGCGGCCGCCGGGCCAGCCGGACGACAGCACGCGCCCGGGGGATGCGGGATTCGCCTCGGGGCCTGGCCCCGAG
The DNA here is from genome assembly GCA_020847735.1 of Candidatus Eisenbacteria bacterium. Lineage (NCBI taxonomy): Bacteria > Candidatus Eiseniibacteriota > Candidatus Eiseniibacteriota bacterium. Next base: position 3,006 of record JADLBL010000008.1, on the reverse strand, counting down.
AGAGCACCATGTGCGACCGGAGAGGAAGCCGGGTCGGGGGCGTCCACTTTTCCGCCGCCCCGGGGAGGGAACTGGCCGGCGCCGGGTGGTCCGATCGCGGCCCGACGGACGCCTCGTCGGGGCCTCAGGCGGGCGATGGCCGGGCTCGTCGCGGTGCGCTCCGCGAACGGGCGTGATGAGTGCGCCGAGCCCATGTTTTGCGGTGTCAAACGCGCGAAGATCGGGTGGATCCCAGATTCATCGCGCGAAGGACAAAGCGAGCTTGACCTCGGAAGGTCAAGGCTTCAATCTCGTTCATGGACGCGTAGAGCGCGTCTGAAGCGCGCCGGAGGCACGGCGGGCTTCAGAAAGCGCCACCCCCCGGCGCCCCATCTTGCTCACGGCCACGGCCCTTCGCGCGAACAGCGCGAGAGCGGTGGCATTCACAGCAGCGACGTGAAACGGAGGTCACCCATGAAGTTGGTTCGCGTCCACACTCTTCGTTCACTGGTCGCCCTCAGCCTGCTCGCTTCCGCCGCCGCCTTCGCGGTGTCGCCGGCCCAGGCAGCGTTCCCGCTTCGTTCGCCGCAGGTCACGGTGAATCCGGGTGACGGCGCCATCCAGAGCTACTTCAACGGGGTCGGCGAGAGCATCAACGTCGCCACCGACCAGCTCGACGCTCAGACGTGGAGCACGACGGTGTCGGGCAACTCGACGCTGACGCTGATGCTCGAGATCGCGGGGCTCGCCAACAGCAACTCGATCGGCGTTTACAACGGCAATGCGGTCGGCTCGCCGACGCTCTACCAGGTGTTCCCCGGTGCGGCCACGCAGGGCTGGTACGCGACGGCGCACTTCGGTCTCGGTGGCAGTCTGGTCGTGAGCCTGTTCGACCAGAACGCGGTCTATCAGGGCCAGACCGCCTATGCCGGCGTGGATAAGGACAACTTCGGCTTCTACATCCAGAACGGCACGGGCACCTATTACTCGCAGGACGCCCGCAACTCCGGCTTCGCGCACGTGCTGACGTTCGCCGGCACTGGCGTGAACTTCGGCAGCTGGTGGCAGTGCTTCGAGGACCTGCCGAACAACACCACGGATTGGGACTTCAACGACGCGATCGTGTTCGTCGAGTCCATCAATCCGGTGCCCGCGGCGCAGAGCTCCTGGGGCCGGATCAAGAGCCTCTACTAGCCGCACCCCGGTCGAATCGAGAGCCCCCGCGTGACCCGTTCGCGCGGGGGCTCTTCTTTAGAAATTGCATCGGCGCCGGGCACCGGGCTGTTACACTTTCCCTGAAGCCTCGCGTCACCCTGCGTGCTCGCGCCGGCCGCATCCAGGCTCGTCGAGCGACTTCGCGTTGCCCGGAGGGAACATGAGTCCCCGCACCTCGCGCTGCATCCTCGAGCGGATCGGGCGTGTCGCCTTACTCGCCGCGCTGCCGGTCCTCCTCGCGGCGAGCGCGTACGCGGGCACTTTCTACTCGCAGGGCAGCCTCGATGCCACGGCGCTCACGAGCTGGAACTCCGTGCGTGCTGGCGGAGGAACCCAGCCCGCGGACTTCGCTTCGGGCGACGTATTCGTCGTGCAGAACGCGCACGCGATGACGCAGTCGGCGTCCTGGACGCTCTCGGGTGCAGGAGCGCAGCTTCAGATCGAGACCGGCGGATCGCTGCTCGTCTCCTCCGGCGTCACACTCTCGCTGGCGGGGCCGCTCTCCGTCGCGGGGACGCTCGAACTCGCGTCCGGAACGGGCGACCTCGAAGTGGGCGGCGACTGGTCCGTGGATGCCGGCGGAACGTTCACGCCCAATGGACGCACGGTGCGGTTGAACGGCACCGCCGATCAGGACCTGGCGAGCGGCGGCGACGCCTTCGGCGGCCTCGAGATCTCCAAGGCTTCGGGGCAGGTCGTGCTCACCGCCGATGCGACGGTGAACGGCACGCTGACCCTCTCGGGCGGAAACGTCGCCACGGGTTCGAACACGCTCGTGCTGGCCGCGACGGGTTCGGTCAGCCGCACGAGCGGCCATGTCGTCGGGCAGCTGCGCAAGTCGCTCGCGGCCGGCGCGTCCAGCGCGACCTTCGAGATCGGTGACGCCTCGCACTACACGCCGCTGAGCGTTGCCGGTGAGGGAGGCGGTTTCGCCACGGCGTTCGACCTCGTGGCCTCGACTTCCGAGGGCGATCACGCCGCGATCTCGACCTCGGGCCTGCGCGCGGACCACTCCGCCAATCGCACCTGGACCCTCGCCGCGACGGGATACACGGGCGGCACCTTCGGGCTTACCTGTAATTTCGACGCCGCGGACCTGGATGCGGGCGCGACCCCGTCGCGATTCGTGGCGCGTCGCTACTCGGGTTCGGCGTGGGTGGCGACGACCACCGGCGTGCGGACGGGCACCAGCACCGGCGCAACCGGCCTTGCTGCTTTCGGCGACTTCGCCGCGGGAGAACAGGCGATCGATCACTACGATGTGAGCGCCGCTTCCCCGCAGACGACGGGCACCCCCTTCACGACCACCGTGACCGCGCGCGACCTGCTGAACGAGACAGTCCCCGACGACAACACCACGTCGGTGACCATGACGAGCAGTGGCGCCGCCGAGTTCGACGCGGACGGGAATGGGACCTTCGGCGACAACGCCAAGTCACTGACCGGCGGCGCGGTCAGCATCTCGACGAGAGACTTGACCGCGGAAACGGTCACGCTCATCGCGAGCGATGGAAACTCGAAGACTGGAAGCCGTGCCGGACTCGTCGTCCTTGCCCCGCTCTCGATCACGACGACGACGCTTCCCAATGGCACGGTGGGCTCGGCGTATTCGCAGACGCTGGCCGCCACGGGCGGCACCGCGCCCTACGGGAGTTGGGCGGTGACGGTCGGGAGCCTGCCCGCCGGCCTGAGCCTGGACAGCGGCAGCGGGCTCATCAGCGGGACGCCGGCGACGGCGGAGACGCAGGCGTTCACGGTCCGGGTGGTGGACGCGGCCAGCGACACGGCGACGCAGGCGCTCTCGATCACGGT